>NZ_JBRRDY010000057.1:0-13594 GCF_056759935.1 Stenotrophomonas sp. STEN035 | reverse complement strand
GGGGCCGCCTGCTGCTCCAACAGTTGGTTGGGGCCCCGCCCCCCCCCCCGTCCCGGGGGGTAGCCCCCCCGTTCCGGCCGCGCGCCCTCCCCCCGCTCCCACAAGAGGGAATTATTTGGCTTTCTTTTCCAGCGACAGCAGCAGCTTCCACTGTGCGGCCGTAACCGGGAACACCGACAACCGGTTGCCCTTGGCGGTCAGCGGGAAACCTTCGCCCAGTTCCTCGGCATGCAGCTTGATCTCGTCCAGCGCGATCACCTGCGCCAGCTTGCGCTCGAAACCCACGTCCACCAGCATCCAGCGCGGCTGCTCGCGCGTGCTCTTGGGGTCGTAGTAATCGGATTCCGGGTCGAACTGGGTGTCGTCCGGGTAGGCCTCGCTGGCCACCGTGGCAATGCCGACGATGCCCGGCACCTTGGTATTGGAGTGGTAGAACAGGATGCCGTCGCCGACCTTCATGCCATCGCGCATGAAATTGCGCGCCTGGTAGTTGCGCACGCCGTTCCACGGTTCGGTGCCTACGCGCTGCAGGTCGTCGATGGAAAAGGCGTCCGGTTCGGACTTCATCAGCCAGTAGCGCTTGCGGGCGGTCATGCGTTCAACGGTTCCGGGTAGAGAGTGGCCTGCTCGGTACAGATGGCATCCACCGCCACATCCCAGTCCTCGACCGGCAATGACGGCACCTGCTGGGCGGAGAAACCTACCCCTACCAGCCACGGCGGCGCGGCCTGGCGCTGCCGAAATGCGAAGCTGCGATCATACCAGCCCCCCCCCATGCCCAGCCGCCGACCACCGTCATCAAAGCCCACCAGCGGGGCGACGACCAAGGCCATTTCTTCTGGCCGCAGCGCCTGCGCGGGGTCGACATCCGGTTCAGGAATGCCGTAACGGTTGCTGACCAGCGCCTGCCCGGGCCGCCAAGGGGCGAAGCGCAGCAGTTTGCCGTGCAGTACCGGCAGGCAATAGGTCTGCTGTGGCGGCAACTGCATCTGCCAGCGGTGCAGGGCGATCTCGCCATCCATCGCCCAGTAACCGGCGACATGACCACTGATCCCGGCAAAAGGCAGGGACAGTAGGTGCGTGGCCAGGGTTTCGGCAGCAGCGATGCGCTCGGCGGCGGGGATGTCGCGGCGGCGCTGGCGCAGTTGTTGGCGGAGGAGTTGGCGGGGATCGGTCATCTGCGAAGGTTGAGGCCTGGAAGCCCCTCTCCCGTTGGGAGAGGGGTTGGGGTGAGGGTAAGGGCGAAGCACTCGCGTAGCCAAGCTTCGTGGGGCTTTGCTCTTACCCTCATCCGCCCCTTCGGGGCACCTTCTCCCGCAGGGAGAAGGAAAAAAAGACAAAAAAGAACGGCGCCGTTAGGCGCCGTTCTGGAATATTGCATTCTCCGCGGTGACGATGCGTGCGAAACGACCTTGAACCCGGGGTTCAAGTGGGAACGCTGGGGGGCCATCGGGCTTCCCGCTACAAGGCGGACTTGCACACCCGGCTCCGTCGCGCCCCCGTGGTCGTAATTAAGGGACAAGGCGAATGTTTGCACACGCCGTCGTTCACAGCAGAGAACGCGTCGCCAGTATAACGAGGTTGCGCGGCTAGGTGCAGCCGTACTTCACGAATTGCGGATTCATCTGTCTGAGCTGGTCAGCTGGATCAACGCGCGTTGTCGATGGCCAGGTCCAGGCGCCGGTTCAACTCGTTCATCGCCGATTGAAAACGCTGCTGCTGGGCCAACTGCTCATCGCGCACCTGTTGCAACTCATGCGCAAGATTGAGCGCAGCCAACACCGCGATGCGGTCTACCGCCGCCATGCGGTTGCTGCCACGGATTTCGCGCATCTTGCCGTCGAGCACGCGTGCGGCTGCGGTGAGGCTTTCGCGCTCGCTGGGTTCCACGCCAACGGTGTACTCGCGGTCCAGGATATGGACGCTGACCGGTTCGTTGTTGCTCACGTGTGCTGCTCCAGCGACTTGAGGCGGGTGATCATGGCTTCCACCCGGGAGCGGGCCTGTTCGTTCTTGGTCAGCAACTGCGAGCGCTCGCTGATGAGCTGTTCCTGCTGCTGGCGCAGGCTGCGGTTTTCATCGCTCAGCCGCTGGTTGCGCTCAAGCAGCAGCTCGAGGCGGGAGGCGAGGGCCAGCAGCTGGCCAGCGGGGTCGAAGGAGTCCATGGATGGAACGATAGGCATGGCGATGAGGGCCGGTCAAGAAGGAGTATGCAGTGCGATTGGTACACTGTGCGGCCGTCGTCATCTTGCCGGTGTCGGCGTTCCTCTCCGCTTTACAGATCAGTGACATGACCGACCTTCCCTCCGTCAACGACATCCTCCAGGCCAGCCAGTCGCTGGGCCTGGCTGCTTCCCCGGCCGAACTGCATGGCGGACTATGCGGCTGGTTGGCCGCCGGTGGCGCCGATGTGCCTGCGTGGCCGGCCAAGGTGCTGGCCGACGACGGCTTGCCCACCCCGGAATCCGGCAGTGCGCTGGACCTGCTGCGCCAGGCCACGGTCGCGCAGCTGGAAGACCGCGACTTCGCCTTCGAACTGGTGCTGGTGGATGCCGCCGAGCCGCTGCAGGTGCGTACCGAGGCATTGTTTGAGTGGTGCCGGGCTTTCCTGGGTGGCTTCGGCCTGGCTTCGGGCAAGCGACCGGCGTTGAGCGAGGAAGGCGAAGAGGCATTGCAGGATCTGGCGCGTCTGGCGCAGGCCTCGATTGACGAGTTCGATAGCGCCGACGAAGACGAGGACGCCCTGTCCGAGATCGAAGAGTTCGTGCGTGTTGCTGCCTTGTTGTTGCACGGCGACTGCGTGATGGGCTCGCGTCATCGACAAAGCCTGAACTGAGGTAAACGATGAAGCTTCTGTCCGGGATCACCCCAGCCGAGTACGTCCGCCGCCGCCGCCAGTTGATGGAAGCGGCCGGCGATGACGCCATTCTGGTGCTGCCCGCGGCACCGGAGCGGGTGCGCAGCAACGATACGTTCTACCCGTACCGACAGGATTCGGACTTCTGGTACCTGAGCGGTTTCCAGGAGCCGGAGGCAGTGCTGGTACTGATCCCGGGGCGCAAGCACGGTGAGGCGATCCTGTTCTGCCGCGAGCGCGACCCCGACCGTGAAGCCTGGGACGGCCCGCGCGAAGGCCAGGATGGTGCGGTCTCGCATTACGGAATGGACGACGCCTATCCGATCGAAGACCTGGACGAAATCCTGCCGGGCCTGCTGGAAGGGCGTTCGCGGGTGTACTACCACTTTGGCCGCGACGCCGACTTCGACCTGAAGTTGATCGGCTGGGTGAACCGGGTGCGTTCGCAGGTGCGCAATGGTGCGCAGCCGCCGCATGAATTCCTTGAGCTTGGCCACCTGTTGCACGAGCAGCGCCTGTACAAGAGCGCGGATGAGATTGCCTTGATGCAGGCGGCAGCCGATATCAGTGTGCGTGCGCACCGTGCGGCGATGCGTGCGGCACGGGCGGGCATCCATGAGTACGAGTTGCAGGCGGAGCTGGAGCGTGAGTTCCGCGCCGCCGATGCGTGTTCTGCATACAACAGCATTGTTGGTGCTGGCGCGAATGCCTGCGTGTTGCATTACCGCGACAACAACAGCGGTAGCCGTGATGGTGATCTGGTGTTGATCGATGCGGGTGCGGAGTATCGCGGTTACGCCAGCGATATCACCCGGACCTTCCCGGTCAATGGCCGTTTCAGTGAGGAGCAGCGTGCGCTGCATGATCTTGTGTTGGCGGCGCAGGTGGCGGCGTTGGAGCAGGCGCAGCCGGGCATTGCCTACGAGGAAGGGCATCTTGCTGCGGTGGAGGTTTTGACCGAGGGCTTGTTGCGTCTGGGTCTGCTGAAGGGTGATCTGGAGGAGAACATTCTCGAGCGTCATTACCAGCGTTTCTACCGACACAAGACCGGTCATTGGCTGGGCATGGATGTGCACGATGTGGGCGATTACCGGGTAGCCGGCGAGTCGCGTCTGCTGGAGCCGGGCATGGTGTTCACGATCGAGCCGGGGCTGTACATCTCGCCGGACGATCGCAGTGTGGAGGCGCGTTGGCGCGGCATTGGTATCCGCATCGAGGACGATGTGTTGATCACCGAGGACGGTCACCGTGTGTTGACCGGTGCGCTGGAACGCAGCGCCGACGAGATCGAAGCCTTCATGGCCAAGCGCTGAGGTGCACGGCGTTCGGTTATAGCGGTTGGATTTTCTTCTGCATTTGCCTCTGCAGTTGCCCTCCCTTACGCAAAGCGTAGGGGAGGGTATGGGAGGGGGCAGTTGCTGTTGCTGTTGCTGTCGCTTCTGCAGTTGCAGTTGCTCCAAAGCTCTTGATCTACCGGGCCCCTTCCGCAGCGACGCAGCCGACGGACAAGACCCCGAATGGGGCGACGTGCAGGACGCACGTCGTTTTTCGACGATACATGGATGTATCGTCGAAAAATCCCGGCGGCGGAGTGGACCCGCGTCGCGCAGCGGCGTGGGCGCGGAGGCAGGGTGTGCTTTCTTTGGGCCACGTTTCTTTGCACAAGCAAAGAAAGGTGCGCTCGCGCCCCGAAGGGGAGCGAAAGCCTTTGCCTTAGCTCTTGTTCTTTAGCTTTAGCCACGGCCACGGCCACGGCCACGGCCACGATCAAGATCAAGATCAAGATCAAGATCAAGGGCTTTCTCTCCCCTTCGGGGAGCGAGTTACTTTTCTTTGCTTGTGCAAAGAAAAGATAACCAAAAGAAAGCACACCCTGCCTACGCGCCTTCCGCGCTGCGCGCTCCAGGTCCACTCCGCTGGCAGGATTTTTCGACGATACATCCATGTATCGTCGAAAAACGACGTGCATCCATGCACGTCGCCCCGTGCGGGGTCTTGTCTGCCAGCTCCGTCGCTGCGGAAGGGGCCCGTACGTCAAAGGCGCAGAGCAACAGCAACAGCAACAGCAAGTGCAAGTGCAAGTGCAAGTGCAAAGCAGCGGCACCCCTCCCTGACCCTCCCCTACGCTGCGCGTAAGGGAGGGGAAACAGCAACAGCAACAGCAACAGCAGCCAAAGCTTGATTGGCTGTGCCTCTTTTGAGGGGAAAAGGTTCTCGCGAAAGCGGATGCTGGTGCATCCGCTGTATCGCTCATCCCGGGCGCATTGCGCGCCCGGGGTTCAATCACAGGGCGACTGATGTCGCCCGTACATCACGCCTGCGCAGCAAATTCCGGACGGGTCAGGTTGTCCGCTTCGCCGTCGGTGCACAGCACCTCGTCTTCGATGCGGACGCCACCGTAAGGACGGAAGAAGTCCACGCGGTCCCAGTTGATGCTGGCGGCGTTGCCGGCCTTCTTCACTTCGTCCAGCAACATGTCGATGAAGTACAGGCCCGGCTCGATGGTCACCACCATGCCCGGTTCCAGTACGCGGGTCATGCGCAGATACGGATGGCCAGCCGGGCGTTCGACGCGGCCGCCGTCTTCGCTGGCCGCAAAGCCGGCCACATCGTGCACCTGCGCACCGATCAGATGGCCGATGCCGTGCGGGAAGAATGCAGCGCTCACACCGGTTGCCAAGGCAGCTTCGGGCGAAACCGTGATCACGCCGAAGTCCTTGAGGATGCCCATCAGCGACAGGTGTGCATCGATGTGCAGCTGCTTGTAGTCGAAGCCGGGGCGTACTGCCGCGCACATCTTCAACTGCGCGGCATCGACCGCATCAATGAAGGACTGGAACTCGTCGTGACCGGCCGCTGCATAGGTACGGGTGATGTCGCTGGCGTAACCATATGCCGAAGCGCCGGCGTCGATCAGGAAGCTGCGCAGCGGCTGCGGTGCCTGCTTGCCAAGGTCGGTGTAATGCAGCACGGCAGCGTGTTCGTTGAGGCCGATGATGTTGCCGTACGGCAGCTCATTGGCGTCCTGGCCGACGGCGCTGCAGTACGCCATGTGGATCTCGAACTCGCTGGCACCGGCACGGAACGCAGCTTCGGCGGCGCGGTGGCCGCGTACGCCCAGTACCTGGGCTTGGCGCATCAGCGCGATTTCGTACGGCGTCTTGTAGCCGCGGTGCCATTCCAGGTAATTGATCACCGCTGCCGGGTTGTTCGGCGCAAAACCGCCCAGTGCGCTCTGCGCCTCGCCGAGGATGGCGCAGCGGCTCGGGTCGGCTGGCAGCAGAGCGAGTGCTTCATCCGGCTTGCGGATGATGTGGATGTCGAAATGCTCCACCCACCAGCCGCTCGGCGCACCCGGGACCACGTGCCAGTAATCGAAGGGCTGGTAGAACACCAGGGTCGGGCGCTTGCCCGGGGTGTGGATCAGCCAGCTGTACGGCAGCTTGGTCAGTGGCAGCCAGGTCTTGAACTGAGGATTGACCGCGTATGGGTAATCGCGGTCGTCGAACACCTGGTAATGCTGGGTGCCGCTGGGAACCACCAGGTGATCGAAACCACCGCGCGCCAGCGCCGCGTCGGCGCGGCGGATCATCTGCCCAAGGTGGTGGGCGTACAGGCTGCCTGGATCTTGCTGGTTCATCGCGGTGGCTCGCTGGGACATGCGGAATGCAGGCCCCAATTTTGCCGCAATCAGCCGGCAGCTGCTGTGCCGTTTTCGGCACTCAGGCTGCGGGGATGCTGCCTTCGATCCACCGGACCAGACGCTCGCGATGGGTTTTATCCAGGGTCAGGAAGCGGAACCCTGCCCATGACTGCTCGGGCGCATGGGTGGGCTCGCACCACAATAGATGTACGCCAACGTCGATCTGCAGGTGGCCGCCACGGCCATCGGGGATCGGGAACTGCAACTGATACAGCGCGTCCTCGTGCATTGGCACGGAGGTGATCAACAGCATGCCGGTTTCGGATACGTTGCCGAGTCGGCCGATCTGGGTGCCGGTCATCTGGTCGCGTACCTGCACCAGTTCGGGTACCTGCAGGCGCGGTGCGCGGCGGGTATTGGTGATCATGCGGACTCCCCGCTGTTGGAGGCTTGGCCGGCGATCGAGCGCAGGGCGCGCACGGTGGCCTGCCATGCGCGGTCGATCAGACGGCCCTTGTCTTCGGTGACGATGCGCAGTTGGCCCTTGGCCATCAGCCGCGACATCGCGTCGAGTGAATTCTCCGAGACCTTCTGGCCACGCTGATTCACGAACAAGGCATTGCCGGTGATCAGGCTGTACCAGGACAGGCGCTGGCGGCGGTTGTCGCCTTGCTGGTTGACGGTGAATTCGAACCAGGTGCCAAACGGCAGGGTGCGCAGCTGGCGGTAATGCGTTTCCTCCTCCTCGGTACGGGCGGGCTCGACTTTCTTGCGGCGCTCTTCTTCTTCCGGCTCGCCAGCCTCGCCCAGGCGGCTGCGCGCCTTGAGCTTGGCAGTCAGCTCGGTGCGCGAGGTGATCTCATCCTCGCCGCCGGGCGTGGACAGCCGGCGTGAGATGGCTGCGGCTTCATCCTGGTGGTAGCCCACCTGCAGCAGCGATTGTTCGATCTCCTCGCCGAAGCTGACATCGGCCGGGCCACCGGGTGGTAGGCCGGTAATCTCGCTGATGCGGCGGGTGGTCTGCTCGCGTTGCTGCCATTCCTCCGAACCCTCGCCCTGACGCAGCAAGGTGAGGGTAAGTACATCGGCCCAGGCCTTGCGCAGCAGGGTCTGCACGAACTTTGGGGGTTCGGTGGTCTGGCACAGTTCGTCGATGGTGCTGTTGGCCAGTTGTTTGGCGGCTTCCAGGCGTTCCTTGCCGCGTGCGGCATCGATCTGGCGGCGCTCGGCCATCTCCGCACGGCGGGCCGCAGAGCGTAGATGGCCCTGGATGATGTCGTTGGCTTCGACGAAGACGGATTCGTCGCCCTGGTAATCGTTGACGACCTTGTTGACCGCATCCTTCAGCTTCAGCAACAGGACCGGATCGCTGTCTTCATCACTGAGCCAGACCGCGCCGGATTCGGCAACTGCATTGAGCAGTTCGCGTGCCGGGTGCTGGTCGCGCAGGAAGAACTCCTGATCGCTGATGGCGGCGCGTGCCAAAGGCACCTGCAGGCGTCGCAGCAGATCGGCGGCTGGGCCTTCGCTGCGCACTTCGCGCTGCAGCTCGGTATAGAGCATGCCCAGCAAGTCCATGGTGTCGCCGTCCTGCACCGACAGCGTCGCTGCGGGGCCGTGCTCGGCCTTGACCTGCGCCATCATCGCATTGCGAATGTCGGCCATGCTGTGGCGGCTGCCGGAGGACGATGCAGCAGCTTGCAGTTTGCCCAGCACATCCAGCGTGGTCTGGGTGGAGACGGGTTGGGCAGCAACGCCTGCGCTGTTGGCGTTGGCGGCAGTGAATGCAGTTGCACCGGCACCTGCTGTTGAACCTGTGGTGCCGTGCTGTGCCTGTGCCTGCAGGGCGGCAAAGTCGGGCATGCCACCAGTACCCGCCGATGCGCCTACAGCACGGTCGGCAGCTGCACCGCCAGTATTGCCACCGCCTGCGCCGGCACTCAACTTAAGTGCGTGGCGGGCGGCATCAAGCAGGCTGTGCAGGCTTTCCATGGGCGGCATTGCGCCGCTATTGGCGGGCATCTGCATCTGCATCGGTGCGGCGCTGGCCTGGGCTGGTGCCCCTGCGGGGCTGCCCAGCAGCTCATTGGAAATACTGGCCCACGATGCCGCCGGCGCCTGGCCTTGCCAGCTGGTCAGCGGGGTTGGGCCGGCATTGCGCGGCCCGCTGCCGCCAGCATCGGCGTGACCGCCCCCGGCGCCCGCGCCACGTGGGGCGGAGGGGCGGGGGAGATGCGGACGGTAAACCAGCCCTGGAAGCACGCCTTCGCGCTCCAGCAGGATGTTCAGTCGATCGACCAGTTCAGCATGGCGCGGCATGACCATGCGCTCGAATACCTGGAACAGCACCAGCTGGGCATCGAGGTTGAGCTGCATCTGCTCGCCGGCATCGCGCACTGCCCGGCACTGCGCGTAGGGGCCGACCGGCAGGCGCTCGGGATCAAATGCTGGTTGTGCGGCCAGTACCGCAAAGCGCTGCCCCAGCAACAGCAGTGGGCTGGGAGCGCGGAATGCTTCGCGTCGTGCCATTTCGTGCAGCACGATGTCGCGATCGATGTCGGTGTCTTCGACCAGCGTCATCGACTTGAATGTAGCTGCGTGCGCTTCCAGGTCGGGCTTGGGCGGATCCTTGAAGTTCGCTACTTGCGTGGCAAGTGCATCAAAGAACAGATCAGGGAGCTGTTCCATGTGTTCGCGCAGCACCCGTAGCTGGGCGTAGATGTCGGATTGAACCTGACTGTTGTGCGCCATCTCCGCGCGTTTGAACAAGGCGCGTTCCAGCTCGATGGCAGTCAGCTGCAGCGGCGTGCGCAGGACTTCATCGGTAGCGAGAAAGACGCTTTCCAATAAGTGACGTACGCGGGCAGATACCGGCGCGGTGGCGATCCTTGCCATGGATTGGCTGGCTGAGCGTGGTGCGGTGCCTGGCATCCTGTGTTCCTTCCCCCTGAATGGGCGTTTTCTATCATTTATGTGATGCAACGGCCACTTTTCGCAGGTCTTACGTCAGGAACAACTCCACCACATCATTGGTGAAGCGGCGACCAAGCTCGGTCGGAGTCCAGTATTCCCCGTTATGGGTGAGCCAGCCACGCTCCACCGCCATTGCCAGGGAGGGTAGAGGCACGCTTCGTGCCAAACCGGTACGCGATTCAAAATCGCGCAGGCTGAAACCCTCGTGCAGGCGCAGCAGATTGAGCATGTACTCGAACGGCAGCCGCTCGGGGCTGATCACGTCATCGCCGCCGATGCTGGCCAGGCTGCCGGCGGTGTCCATGAAGGTCTGCGGGTGCTTGTGCTTCCAGCGCCGCAGTACGTGCTGCTCGGCGCCGGAGCTGATCTTGCCATGGGCACCGGCGCCGATGCCCAGGTAGTCGCCAAAGCGCCAATAGTTGAGGTTGTGCTGGCATTGCCAACCGTCGCGGGCATAGGCGCTGACCTCGTACTGGCCATAGCCGCGTTCGGCAAGCAGGGCCTGGCAGTGCTCCTGGATGTCCCAGGCGCTGTCTTCGTCGGGAATGCCTTGCGGCGGCCGGGCGAAGAACACCGTATTCGGCTCCAGCGTCAGCTGGTAGTGCGAGATATGGGTGGGATCGAGGGCGAAGGCACGCTCGAGGTCGTATTCGGCCTGGGCCAGCGTCTGCTGCGGCAGCGCGTACATCAGGTCGATGTTGAAGTTCTTGTAGCCGGCGTCCTGCGCCAGTTTGACCGCGCGCTCGGCTTCATTGCTGTCGTGGATGCGCCCCAGGCGCTTGAGCGCTTCGTCGTTGAAGGTCTGGATGCCGAAGCTGATGCGGTTCACGCCGGCGGCACGGTAGCGATCAAAGCGGCCGTGTTCTGCGGTGCCCGGGTTGGTCTCCAGGGTGACCTCCAGATTCGGCGCAAAGCGCAGCCGCGCGCTGGCTGCCTGCAGGAAACGGTCGATCGCCTCCGGCGGGAACAGGCTGGGTGTGCCTCCGCCAAAGAACACGCTGCTGACCACGCGCCCCCAGACCAGCGGCAGGTCCTGGTCCAGATCGCGGATCAGCGCATCGATATAGGCATCGAACGGCAACTCGCCCTTGCCGGCATGCGAGTTGAAATCGCAGTATGGGCATTTGCGCACACACCACGGCAGGTGCACATACAGCGCCAGTGGCGGCGGTACCAGCTGCACGCCTGTCGGTACATCGCAGCCGCAGGCGTCATCGTGGGTGTGGAAGTGGGAGTGCGTGTTCATCAACGAGGTGTCTCAGCGTGCCAGTTGTGCCGACAACTGCTGGACCAGCAGCTGCAGAGCCTTGGCGCGATGACTGCGGCCGTTCTTCTGTGCAGGTTCCATCTGCGCAGCGGTCAGGCCCAGCTCTTCATCCAGGAACACCGGGTTGTAGCCGAAGCCATTGTTGCCGCGCAGCTCGTCGATGATGCGACCTTCCCAGCTGCCTTCGCAGATCAGCGGCTGCGGGTCGTTGGCGTGGCGCAGTAGCACGATCACCGCGTAGAAGCGCGCCGTGCGGCGTTCGGCCGGGACATCGCGCAGCGCATCAAGCAGCTTGGCGTTGTTGGCGGCATCATCGGTCGGGCTGCCGGCGTAGCGCGCGCTGTACAGGCCGGGCGCGCCGTCCAGTGCATCGACGATCAGGCCGGAGTCGTCGGCCAGTGCCGGCAGGCCGGTCACCGTGCAGGCATGGCGAGCCTTGATCAGCGCGTTCTCGACGAAGGTCAGGCCGGTTTCCGGCACATCGTCCACGCCCAGTTCGCGCTGCGGCACGATCTGCAGTGGCAGCTCGGCCAGCATGGCCTGCAGTTCTTTCAGCTTGCCGGCGTTGCCGCTGGCCAGTACCAGTTTCATTGCTTGGGCTCCAACAAGTCCCAGGTGTTGCCGTACAGGTCGCGGAACACCGCGACCGTGGCATAGGGTTCATCGCGCGGGGCTTCGAGGAATTCCACGCCCTGCGCGAGCATGGCCGCGTGGTCGCGATGGAAGTCATCGGTGTGCAGGAAGAAGCCAACGCGGCCACCGGTCTGGTTGCCGATGCGGCTGCGCTGCTCCTCGTCGCTGGCACGCGCCAACAGCAGCGCCGCGGCGCTGCCATCGGTCGGACCGACCACCACCCAGCGCTTGCGGCCCTGGTCCAGGTCCTCCAGCAGCTGGAAGCCGAGCTTGCCGGTGTACCAAGCGATGGCTTCGTCGTAATCGGCGACGACGAGGGTGACCAGGGCGAGGCGCCGGTTCATGCCTGCGCCAATGCCGCCTGCTGGGCGTCGAACAGCTCGCGGATGCCCTTTTCGGCCAGCACCAGCAGCGCGTCTAGTTCATCGCGGCGGAAGGCATGGCCTTCGGCCGTGCCCTGCAGCTCGATGAAGCCGCCGCCGTCGTTCATGACGATGTTCATGTCGGTATCGCAGTCGCTGTCTTCCGGGTAATCCAGGTCCAGCACCGGCTGGCCCTTGTAAACGCCAACCGACACGGCAGCTACCGCTCCGAACAACGGGTTGCGCTTGATCTCGCCGCGCTTCATCAGCAGGTTCACCGCGTCCACCAGGGCAACGTATGCGCCGGTGATGGCGGCGGTGCGGGTACCTCCGTCGGCCTGCAGCACGTCGCAGTCCAGGGTGATGGTGCGTTCGCCCAGTGCGTTGCGGTCGATGCAGGCACGCAGGGTGCGGCCGATCAGGCGCTGGATTTCCAGGGTGCGACCGCCCTGCTTGCCGCGTGCGGCTTCACGGTCGGAGCGGGTATGGGTGGAGCGCGGCAGCATGCCGTATTCGGCGGTGACCCAGCCTTCGCCCTTGCCACGCAGGAAGCCGGGGACCCGGTTCTCGACGCTGGCGGTGCACAGTACGCGGGTGTCGCCAAAGCTCACCAGCACCGAGCCTTCGGCATGGCGGGTGAAGGAACGCTCGATGGTGACGGTGCGCATCTGGTCGGCCTGGCGGCCGCTGGGACGGGAAAAGGTCATGGGGAATCCGGTTAGTACGAGGTGAACTGGCGGGCGTCTGGGTGGTGGATGCACCAGCGTCCAGAGGTGGCTAGGGTACCATTCGCCCTTTGAAACACATCGGAAAGCACATGATTCGGAGCATGACCGCCTATGCCGGCGGCGAACGCATCACCGCATGGGGCACCCTGGGCTGCGAACTGCGCTCGGTGAACCACCGGTTCCTGGAAGTGGGCGTGCGTCTGCCCGAGGACCTGCGTGCGCTGGAGCCGCAGCTGCGCGAGCGCATTGCCGCCCGGGTCAGCCGCGGCAAGCTCGATCTGGTGATGCGCCTGCGTGCGCCGGAAGCTGCCACCTCGCTGGCAGTCAACGAAGTGTTGGTGGATCAGCTGTCTGAATTGGCGCAGCGCCTGCAGGGGCGTTTCCCCGGGATGCAGGTGGGTTTCACCGACCTGCTGCAGTACCCCGGCGTGTTGCGTGCCGAGGCCACCGACAGTGCCGCCCTGCATGCCGAAGCGCTGGCCTTGCTGGAAGAGACCGTCACCAGCTTCGTGCAGGCGCGCGAGCGTGAAGGCGACAAGCTGGCCACGGCGATCAGCGAGCGGGTCGATTCGGTCGAGCGCATTGCCGGCGAAGTGCGTGAGCTGATCCCGGCCATCCGCGAAGGCCAGCGGGTCAAGCTGGCCGCACGCCTGGCCGACCTGCCGCACCCGGTTGATCCGGGCCGGGCGGAGCAGGAGCTGGTGATGTGGCTGCAGAAGCTCGACGTGGACGAGGAGCTGGACCGCTTGGACAGCCATATCGCGGAAATCCGCCGCGTGCTGCGCCAGCGCGAGCCGGTCGGCCGCCGCCTGGACTTCCTGCTGCAGGAGTTCAACCGCGAAGCCAACACCCTGGGCTCCAAGTCGGTGGACGCACGCACCTCCAACGCCGCCGTCGAGCTGAAAGTGCTGATCGACCAGATCCGCGAGCAGGTCCAGAACATCGAGTAAAGGGTAGTGCCGAGCCATGCTCGGCAGGAGCTTTCCCAGCAAAGCTGCCCTCACCCCTGCCCCTCTCCCGCACGCGGGAGAGGGGCTGAATCTGTAGTGCCGACGAAACAAAGGCCGAGGCCGTACCCGTAAAGACCAGCCCAGCAAAACAGGGCCCTAAAGCTGTTGCAGCCGCATAGCC
>NZ_JBRRDY010000056.1:0-19018 GCF_056759935.1 Stenotrophomonas sp. STEN035 | reverse complement strand
TTCTTCGGGCGGCTTCCCGGTGCCTGTTTCCCGGTCCCTTCCCGGGGGACGCAGCGCCGGCCCCGCCGCCGGCGGCGCCCCCCCCCCCCCACTACAGCGTCCTTACGGTGTTGGCTCGGCGCGGATCATCAACAGCGGCAAACCCGTCTCCGGCTGCACCTGTTGCTGGGTTTGCAGGCCATCCAGCGATTGCTTGAGTGTGTCCAGTGCCGGGTCAACGCCACGCAGCGGCCGCCACATGCCGAACAGCTTCAGGTGTCGCTGGTAACGCAGGGTCTGCGCGCTGCCCAGCCATACCGGTGCCTGCCCAGGTTGCAGTTGGACGGTGGAAGGCCACAGCCGCAGTGCATGGATTTCATCCGGACGCGCGCCCGGATGCAGCATCAACAGCGCCTCGACGTTGGTATCCAGCGTTGCCGGCAATACCGGCACCTGCTGCGGCGTGGCCTTCATGTCCAGCATCATCAATGCCTGCTGCCAACCAGCCTGGGTCTGCCGGGTCCAGCCATTGCGCTCGAGCTGTGCCTGCAATGCGGGCAACGGCCCTGCAACCTGTACGTCCAGCGGCCAGCGTTGATCGTCATCGAAATCGTTGCGGCGAGCAGGCAGCTCGTGCCAACCGTCCTGCCACCAATGCGAGGCGTCCATCTGCACGATGCTGGCTGCCGCAGGCTCGAACTTGGTCAGCTTGGCCGGCACGTTGCGCGGCGCATACCAAAGCCCGGCAATCACGAACACGCCATAGAACAGCCAGGCCACCGGCTTGACCCAGAACGAGCGGTTGAAGCGGCGGCGATAGGCCACGCCCAGGACCAGCAGCCAGAACACGCCGAACAACATGCCGCCGATCACGTCGCTGAGCCAGTGCGCGCCCAGGTAGATGCGGGCAAAGCCGATCACCGTGACCACCGCACCGGACAGCAGGTAGGGCCAGACGCGGGTGCGCCCCGGCAGTTCGCGGCCGATCAGCACGGCAAAGAAGCCGAAGGTGATGGTGGCCATGGTCACCGCCACCGACGGGAAGCCAAAGCCGCTGCTGGCGGCCGGTGGTCGCACCACGTCGACGGTGGCACCCAGCAGCTTGGTCAGCGCCAGGCCGAAGGCCAGCGCCGCCAGCCAATGGAAGACCGCCATCCAGCGCCGCCGCCAAGCCAGGTAACCCATGCCCGCAGCGATGGCGGGCAACAGCACCTGCCAGTCGCCCAGCGAAGCCAGCGCGGCCATCGGGTAGTCGGCCAGCGGATTGCGCAGGGCCAGCATCAAACGGTGCACGGCCAGGTCCAGGGCCAGCGGCTCGCCGTGGCCGACCACCACCATCAACAAGGCAAACCAACCCCAACCCAACACCAGCAGCATCAGCGCCAGCATCGCCAGCGGTACCGATTCACGGCGCTTGGGGTCGAACAGGTCACTCAAGGAGTGGCCGATGAAACGCGGGTGGCGGTGCGACCAGGCCAGCAGGCGGGCCAGCCATCCATCCATGCGTGTCGCCGACCAGCGGTAGCTATAGAGCACGATTGCCCAGACCAGGCCCAGCAGGGTGCCCAACAGGGCAACCACCAGGAACAGGCGCCCGGCAACTGCGGCCACCGCATCATAGGCCTGGCCCAGCGCCCAGCCGGGCAGCAGGAACAGGATCGCCCAGGACAGGCAGGCCAGGCCGCTGGCCTTGAGATAGCTGACGAAACGCATGTTGGCCATGCCGGCGATGGCCGGAACAAATGGCCGGATCGCACCCACATAGCGGGCGATCAGGATGCTCTTGAACGCATTGCGGCGGAACATGACTTCGCCACGGTCCAGCAGCTGTGGGTAACGGCTGAACGGCCACACGCCACGCAGGCGGTCACCCCAGCGGCGGCCCACCCAATAGCTCAAGCCGTCGCCGGCAAAGGCGCCCAAGGTGGCGCATATCACCGCATACGGGCCGGACAACTCGCCCATGCCGATCAAGACACCTACCGCGATCATCAGCGGCAATGCCGGCACGATGGCGCCGAGAATGATCACGGCATCGCAGAAGGCGATGGCGAAGATCGCCATGCCAGCAAGGACGGGGTTGGCGGCGATCCACGCAAGCGTGGCGTCGATCCAGGAAGAATTCATCGGCCGATTATAAAGGGAAGCCTGAGTCAGACCGATGGCAGCAGCATCGGTTCAGTCGATTGCAGTGGCACTTGTTCACCTACGATGCCGCTCAGTGAATGGCGTGCTGACGACTAGAATGTCGGGATGAATGACTCTGCACCCGCACCTGTCACCGCGCTGAAAGCTGACAGCTTCGGACGAATCCTGTTGATTGAAAGCCCGCAAGGGCGCTTCGTGCGCCGCGACCTCGGGGCGACGCCCTTGTGGTTGCGGCTGCCGGCCTGGTGGCTCGCCCGACGTGAGGCGCGCGCGCTGGCCAAACTTGATGGCATGGAGGCAACTCCGCGCCTGTTGGCGTGGGATGGGCATTGGTTGGACCGCAGTTATATGGAAGGTGCGGCCATGTATCAGCGTCCACCGCATGGCGACCTAGCCTATTTCCGCGCCGCACGGCGCCTGCTGCAACGCGTGCACCGGCACGGCATCGCCCACAACGACCTGGCCAAGGAAGCGAACTGGCTGGTGCGCGAGGACGGCTCGCCGGCGCTGATCGACTTCCAGCTGGCGGTATGCGGCAACCCGCGCTCGCGCTGGATGCGGTTGTTGGCGCGCGAAGACCTGCGCCACCTGCTCAAGCACAAGCGCATGTACTGCCGGCAGGCGCTGACGCCGGTGGAGCTGCGCCTGCTCAAGCGGCACTCGTGGGTCCGCGAGTTGTGGTTTGCCACCGGTAAGCCGGTCTACCGCTTCGTCACCCGCCGCATCCTGCATTGGGAAGACAACGAAGGGCAGGGGCCAAAGCCTTGAGTCGTGGTGTGCGGGCGGATGAGGTCGGGATCTGTGCTGGCGCGTTGCTGTACCCGCTGCTGCCAGGCAGTCATTTCGCACATGCCTCACGGATCAAGCTGGTGCGCCGGCCGGACAGTGCCGTACAGGCCTATCTGGACATCGCCCGGCAGGTGCCGGCTTGGTTCGATGGCCTGATGCGGCTGCGCAATGCAGGCATGCGTCTACTGGGAATGAAGCACCTGGGCGCGATCCGCAGCGTGCCGGTGCATGCACCGGAAGGGCTGGTGGTTGGTGACAGGCTAGGGATATTCACCGTGCGGGCGTTGACTACCGATGGCGTGGTACTGGGCGACAGCGACCGTCATCTGCGCGTCGAACTGTCAGTAGAGCTCGGCCCCGGCCATGACAGCTGCCAGCTGCAGGTGAGCACTGTGGTTCATCTGCACCGGCCGTTTGGCCGGCTGTACATGTTGCCGGTTGCGCCGCTGCACCGGCTCGTCGTGCCGCGCCTGCTGGAGCGTTATGCGCGGCGCATGGTGGTGCCCGGGCCGGGTTGAGCTGCATGTTCCAGCGCTGGGTGGAGTCTCTGGCCAGCATTACCCCCGGCAATCTGCGCAGGCTCAGCGCAGTTCGATCAACTGCTTGCCTTTGAAGCTGCGCTTGCTGTCGAAGTCGTATCCGATGGTCACCTGCCCATCGTCGGCACAGGCATGGCAACTGCGCAGTGGCGCGGTGAACCGCAGGCGCACACCGCCATCGGGTAGCGCTTCAGTGCCGGCGGCCAGCGCAGGTGCGAACGGGCCGGAGTCGGGGTGTTTGCTGGCGAACGCCTTGTAGGCATCCGAGCCGCGTGCTGTGTCATCCAGCACTTCTTCGTCCACGTCGATGGCTTGACCATTGGCATCCACCAGCCAGGTACCTTCGTTGGTATTGGCGCGGAACGGGAATTCCAGCGTGGCCACGCCGATACCTTCGACGTTCTGCCATGCGGTGACATAGCCGGGCTTGCCCTGCGCGGACAAGGTACTGGCAGCTGTCAAAGCGGCAGGCGAAGCACCACCGCTGCGCATCACCTGCAGCAGGCAGTTGTCGGCTGCGGTGTCGGTACGGCAGGATTCAACCGAGCCCGTCCACACTGCATTGGGGCCAATGCGGGCAGCTTCTTCGCCCAGTCCCGTGGTCTGCGCGGTGACATCCGGGGCAGCCGCAGGCACCTCGGCAGGGAGGGGAGGCTTCTGGCAGGCGGCAAGGCCAAGGGCGAGCAGCAACGTAGCTGTGAGGTGCAGTGTCTTCATCGGGAATCCTTGCGCGATATCGCACCAGTATCGGCAGGACACATGAACCCTGAGTGTCGAACCTCGAGCAACCCTCAGGACTGTGCGTGGGTGCAGGTATCGGCATAATGCGGGTTGCTTTCTTACCGGTCCCGGAGTGTGCATGAGCAGCTTGCAAGGCAAGACCCTTTTCATCACTGGAGCCTCGCGTGGCATCGGTCTGGCCATCGCCCTGCGCGCCGCGCGCGACGGTGCCAATGTCGCCATTGCCGCCAAGTCGGCGGTCGCCAATCCCAAGTTGCCGGGCACCATCCATACCGCTGCAGAGGCCGTCAGAGCGGCAGGTGGCCAGGGTCTGGCGCTGAAGTGCGACATCCGCGAAGAAGACCAGGTCAATGCGGCGGTGGCTGCGACCGTGGACACCTTTGGTGGCATCGACATCCTGGTCAACAACGCCTCGGCGATCTGGCTGCGCGGCACCCTGGATACGCCGATGAAGCGTTTCGACCTGATGCAGCAGGTCAATTCGCGCGGCAGCTTCCTGTGCGCGCAGGCCTGTTTGCCGCATCTGCTGCAGGCACCGAACCCGCACATCCTCACCCTGGCACCGCCGCCCAGCCTCGACCCGAAATGGTGGGGCCCGCACACCGGCTACACCTTGGCCAAGATGGGCATGAGTTTCGTCACCCTGGGTCTGGCGGCTGAGTTTGGTCGTCAAGGCGTTGCGGTCAATGCCTTGTGGCCGCGTACAGTGATCGCCACCGACGCGATCAACATGATTCCGGGCGTGGATGTGGGCGGCTGCCGCAAACCGGAGATCATGGCTGACGCAGCGCACGCGGTGCTGACCCGGACCGCGGCTGGCTTCAGCGGACAGTTCCTGTTGGACGACGAGGTGCTGGCGGAGGCGGGCATCACCGATTTGTCGGGCTACGCGATGGACCCGACACGGCCGCTGATGCCGGATCTGTTTCTCTGATTGCTTCCCCAAGGCGGGAAGGCCTCACCTGTAGTGCCGAGCCATGCTCGGCATGGGGCTTTCCCGTTAAAGCCTCACCTGTAGTGCCGAGCCATGCTCGGCAGAGGCTTTACCGGTAGAGCCCACCTGTAGTGTCTAGCCATCTTCGGCAGCAGCATTTCCGATAAGGCCCCTGCCGAGCATGGCTCGGAACTACCGCCGCCCCAACAACCTGCGCGGAGCGGCTCAATGCTCGATGTGCTCCGGCAGCACATGCCCGCAGCGATTGCAGTACTGCGCCTTGAACTCGTGCCCTTCATGCCCGCAGACCGTGCAGCCGCGGTTGTCGCGACGGTTCTCGCGCAGCATGTTGCCGGCCAGCTCGGCGGTGTAGATACCGGTCGGCACGGCCAGGATGCTGTAGCCGATCAGGATCAGTACCGAGGTGATGAAGCGGCCCAGGGTGGTGTGCGGGACGATGTCGCCAAAGCCCACCGTGGCCATCGTCACCACCGCCCAGTACATGCTGGCGGGGATGTTGCTGAAGCCGTATTGCGGGCCTTCGACCACATACATCAGCGCGCCGGCGATGATGGCGATGGTCACTACCATCGACAGGAACAGCAGGATCTTGCGGCGGCTGCGCCATAGCGCCGCCATCAGCACGCCACTCTCCTCGATGTAGCGGGTCAACTTGAGGATGCGGAACACCCGTAGCAGGCGTAGCACCCGCACCACCAGCAGGCTCTGGGTGCCGGGGATGAAGAAGGAAATATAGGAAGGCAGGATTGCCAGCAGGTCGATGATGCCCCAGATGCTGAACGCATAGCGCAGCGGCCGCCGTACCACCAGCAGGCGCAGCACGTACTCGGCGGTGAACAGCAGGGTAAAACCCCACTCGACGATGTAGAAGCCGGTGGCCCAGGCCACGTGGATGCGCTGCACGCTGTCGAACATCACCACCAGCACGCTGGCGAGGATGGCCCAGACCAGCAGCAGGTCGAACCGCCGCGAGGGCGGGGTGTCGGTGCGGTGGATGATGTCGAACCAACGGCGGCGCCAACCGCTGTCGGTGGCCGGGTTCAGTTGGGGGGCAGAGAACAGTCGCATGTGCCCATTGTGCCGCAGGCCCGCGGAATGGAGGACAATGGACCGTTCACACCCACTGATCTGGAACGCCATGACCGCTGTCGTCGAGCCGCTGTTGTCCCTGTCCAATTACTACCTGCCGGTCTACCGCCCGCGCCAGCTGGTGCTGGAGCGAGGCCAGGGCGCGCGACTGTGGGATACGCAGGGCCGCGAGTTCATCGACCTGGCCGCCGGCATCGCGGTGTGCAGCCTGGGCCACAACAACCCGGACCTGAAGGCGGCGCTGTTCGAGCAGGCCGACAAGCTGTGGCATACCAGCAACATGTTCTACAGCGAGCCGCCGCTGCACCTGGCGCAGGAGCTGGTGGATGCCTCGCGTTTTGCCAAGCGTGTATTCCTGTGCAATTCCGGCGCCGAAGCCAATGAAGTGGCGATCAAGCTGGTACGCAAGTGGGCCAGCGCGCAGGGCCGTGGCCCGGAGAAGCGTTTCATCGTCACCTTCCGCGGCAGCTTCCACGGCCGCACCCTGGCCACGGTCACCGCCACCGCCCAGCCGAAGTATCAGGAAGGCTACGAGCCGCTGCCCGGTGGCTTCCGCTATGTCGATTTCAATGATGTCGCCCAGCTTGAAGCAGCGATGGCCGCTGGCGATGTTGCCGCGGTGATGTTCGAGCCGGTGCAGGGCGAGGGCGGGGTGATGCCGGCCAGTGCCGAGTTCATGCGCCGCGCCCGCGAGCTGTGCGACCAGCACGATGCGCTGATGGTGCTGGATGAAATCCAGGTCGGCATGGGCCGTACCGGTGAGCTGTTCGCACATTGGAACTGGGGCGTGACCCCGGACATCGTCACTCTCGCCAAGGCGCTGGGCGGTGGTTTCCCGATTGGCGCGATGCTGGCCGGTCCCAAGGTTGCCGATGTGATGAGCGTTGGTGCGCACGGCAGCACCTTCGGTGGCAACCCGCTGGCTGCCGCAGTTGCCCGCGTGGCGCTGCGCAAGCTGTCGTCCGACGAGATCAAGGCCAATGTCGTGCGCCAGTCGGCCGCGTTGAAGGCCGGTCTGGAAGCCATCGGCGCAGAGTTCGGCGTGTTCGAACAGGTACGTGGCATGGGCCTGATGCTGGGTGCGGTGCTCAAGCCCGACTACGTGGCTGACATCGGCGTGCTGCTGGATCTGGCGGCTGAAAAGCAGGTGCTGATCCTGCAGGCTGGCACCAGCGTGCTGCGCTTCGTGCCGGCGCTGAACATCACCGATGAAGAAGTGGCCGAAGGCCTGAAGCGTGTGCGCGAGGCGATTGCGGCGTACATGGCCTCACGCAGCTGAAATAAGCCATAGCACTGGCGAGCCCCGCGCTGCGAAAACCTGATGCCCCCGACCTGTCCCGCGTGTAGCGGTCACTCGGGGGCATCGTGTATCTGCGGTTTGAGTCAGTACAAAGGTCGGGACGCTGGCATTTACAGCAGCCACAGCCGCAATGGCAGCAACTGCCATGCAACCAGCAGTCCAACGCCGGGCAGGGTCGCCAACAGGCATGCTGTCAGCAGCCGCGTACCGCGCTCGGCGCGTCGCCATCCATGCAGCCCCACTGCCGTTCCTGCTACCAGCGCCAGCGGCAGCAGCAAGCTCGCGCTGGCCAGCGTGATGCTCGCCACAGTCCGGTCACCCAGCTCCAGCAGGGATTGCCGATAGAGCAAAGCGATTGGCAGCAGCCAGGCTGCACCAGCCAGGAAAGGCAGGAAAATCGGGTTCTGCCAGCGCAGCCTTCCGCGGATCGCGAACATAGCACCGGCCAACATCATGATGACAACGCCGACGATGGCAATGGACAGCAGCAGCCCGGGCACAATGATGCGCCAGGCAGGAACCTGCACATGGCTGCGCAGCCCGTCGCTCAGGACAGGTTGACCATCTTCACCAATCAACAGTACATGTGAGGGCAGGACCCGTCCGTCCGCGCGGAACAGCCGATTGCCGAGCGGCTGCAGCAGTTGTGCATCTCTGGACAGCGAGCGTAGGCGGAGTTTGCCCCCGAGCGTGTCCACGCGAACGAATTCCGTCAGCGCCTGCAGCGGAGCGATCGCAGGCATTGCCTGCGGTGAGCGGACGTATAGGCCGTCCCACTCTGACAGCGAAGTTTGAATGGGCGAAGCGGCGTGCGCCGGAGCGATGGGCGGCAGTGCCAGTGCCGCGACAAGCCGCTGGTTGAGTCGTTCGTTCTGGGCGTCTTCGTTGTCGGTGTTGGTGGCAACGAAGAAAGCGCTGCGCTGCTGCGGAAACACGCACAGCATCGCCCAGTAGCCGACGGTATTGCCGGGATGGCAGCCGCCCACCTGACCGTGCCGGTCGCGCCCGACCAGCACCAGCCCATGACCGAGTGGCAGGCCAGCGCGCATGGCCTCGGTTCCAGCCGGCGCGGTCAACGCCTTCATCAGCTCCATTGCGATGAAGGGCTGCCCCGCATTGCTGCCGTCGCCAAGCAGGAAGCCGGCAAACAGCGCCATGTCACCCGCGGTGGTGGTCAGTTGCGCGGCGGGGCGCAGAAACGTGGGCACGGCCGGTGCTGGACGCGCCTGTTCAAAGTGGCCCATCGCAAGATGCGGGTCTGCGTGCGATCCGGTCTGCGCGGTGTAGGTGAAGGTGCTGTCTCGCATGCCCAGCGCGGCCAGCACTTCCCGGTCCATCCAGGTTTCGTAGCGTTCACCGCTGACGGCCTCGATCACCTGCCCAAGCACGGTATAGCCGAGGTTGGAGTAGCTGAAGCGGCTGCCAGGCTGGCTGAGGACGCGTAGCGGCGCGCGGTCCGTACCCGATGCGATCGCCAAGGGCACGTCAGCGGTAGCCTTGAGACTGAAGAACTGGCCGAGTTTTAGGTTCTCCAGGCCAGCTGTATGCGCAAGCAGATGGCGCACACGTACCGGGTGCGTGGATTCCCAGGGATTATCAAAGCCGATTGCCGGAACCACCTTTGTCACCGGTGTCTCCAATGAAAGGCGACCTTGGCTGATCATGCGCAGCACACCAAGGGCAAGCACGGCCTTGGTGACCGAGCCAACGTGTACATGCGTTGAGGCCTGTATGGGTGCGCGGGTGACTGCATCACGTACGCCTGCGGCACCATTGGCTGCGCGGCCATCTGCGGTAACGGTAGTCCAGACCACACCTTGCAGGCCTTCTTCATCGATGATGCGCTGCATGTCGGCGTGCAGTTGGGTGTCGTCATCGGCAGCGGCAAAAGGTGCCGTCAAGATGGAGGCGCATAGCAGAAGAATCTGCACAAGGGTCTTCATGACGTGGCTGGCGCTGGTACGAGCGGGAAGGCGACCGACGTCAGTCCGTCATCATGGCGGATGTCCAAGGCAATGCCGTGCTGCTCGCAAAGCCGGCACACGATAGAAAGGCCCAGTCCGAAGCCAGTGCTGTTCGCTCCCTTGCTGAAGGCATCCAATGCCTGGTTGCTGATGCCATCGCCGGGGTTGGTGATGCGAAGCTGTTCGGCCTCAGCGGCGATGCGTATCGTGCCGGCCGCTGTATGCGCGAAAGCATTGCCGATCAGGTTGGCGAGCAATACCTGCAACACTGCCAGTGGCAGGGTGCTGTTTGCGGCAAACGGGACGTCGATATCCAGCTCGATCTGCTTGTCGTCCAGCAGTGGCGATTGCTCGACAATCACGCGCTCGATCACCGGCAACAATCGGTTCGGCTCGCCAGTGGCAGGCAGCGCTTTTTCGCGTGCCAACGCCAGCAGCATGCTGACCGTCTGCTCCAGCTGTAGCGCGGACTGGCGGATGTGTGACAGCCCCTGTTGTGCCGCTGGCGACAGCGACGGATCACGGGTCAGACGTTCGGTGGTTCCGCGTATGACTGCCAACGGCGTGCGCAGTTCATGGCTGGCATCGCGGGTGAACTCACGTTCGCGGATGACGAAGGCACGGATGCGGATGATCAAGGCCTCCAGCCCACGTGCCAGCACGCCGACTTCGTCGTCGGCAAAGCGCTGCGCATGCACGGCAGGCAAGTGATCGGGCCCGGCGTTGTCGACGAGCTGGGCAAGCCGCGACAGCGGTGCGGTAGTGCGACGTGCCAGCCATGCGCCGAGCAGCAGAGCCAGCGCAATCACCGTCACGCCAGACCAGACCAGCAGCTGCAACAAACCCGCGCGCTGTGGCCGAACAACCAGCAACTGGCTCACCTCGGCCAACAGCCAAGCCGGTTCGGCAGCAGCATCAGGCTGCAGGCGCTGCAGATGGTAGTGGCGACCGTCGCTGCCCGGGAATTCTCGCCGACGCGGCTCGTGCGCAAGGGTGTTGGCGATGCTGTCGGGCAGCTGCGTCGCGGATTCGATCACCTGCATCCATGATTCGCGCGGCGCTTTCCACGTACCGGTCTGCGCATGATGCTGCAGCTGCTCGCTGGCTTCGCGCTCCAGCAATCCATTGAAGAACATGTCTTCAACCGCATAGGCGAACACTGCCACGTACAGCCCAAACAATGTGGCTACCACCAGCGTGAAGCTGGCGAAGGCCAGCATCAGCCGGTTGCGCAGGCGTTTGCGTGGCGTCGAGGATGGTTTCATCACGGCGCGCTCTCATCGGACTCAAGGCGGAAGCCGACGCCATGCACGGTCTTCAGCATTGGCCTGGCGAAAGGTTTGTCCAGCATTTGCCGCAACAGATAGAGATGCGTGCGCAATGGGTCCGAATCGGGTGGCGTATCGCCCCAGAGGCGTTGCACCAGCTCGCTGCGGGTCAGCGTGCGCGGCCATGCTTCGGCCAGCGCAAGCAGGATGTCGAAACTGGTCTGGTGCAGCTCGATGCGTTGTCCCTGGCGCTGCACCTCGTGGCTGCGGCGATCGATCCGCAGGCTGCCAATGCACAACACATGTTCGCGCCCGGCGCGATGGCGTTGCGACAAGGCCACGCAGCGGGCCACCAGTTCCTCGCCAGCGAAAGGCTTGATCAGGTAGTCATCGGCGCCGCTGCGGAAGCCGAGCAGGCGGTCGTCCAGTGCATCGCGTGCGGTCAGCATCAGGATCGGGACATGCCGGTCGGACTCGGCGCGCAGGCGCTGGCAGACCTGCAGCCCGTCAAGGCTGGGCAGGCCAAGATCCAGCACCAGCACGTCCGGTGGTTCGACCAATGCCATCTGCAGGCCGCTGCGGCCATCGGCGGCGAAGCTGGGCTGGAATCCATGTGCGGACAACAGCGCCTGCAGGTTGTCGCGCAGCAGGCGGTTGTCCTCGATCACCAGAATGCGCAGGGCAGGCAGGGGCATGGTTCAACCGTCGATCTGTTGCAGGAGGGCTTGAGCCTGTTCCAGCTTGGGATTGGCTGCCAGTGCCTGGAGTACCAGGGCGCGAGCCTGTGCCGGTCGCTTGAGTTTGAGGTGGGCTTGGGCAGCGGCAAGTTTCAGTTGTGCCTCCTGCATGTGTGGCAAGGCCAATTCCATGACCTGCAAGGCCTGCTCCAGGGCGGCATCGTTGGCTGCGGCTTGTGCCTGGTAATAGCCGAGGATGCCGATTAGCTCAACGTGATGGCGCGAGGTATGGGCCGCCAGTGCAGCACGTGCGCCTTGCGCGTCGCCGCTCAACAGGCGTTCCACCAGGGCCATGCTGGTTTCATCGCGCCATGGTGTGCGGGCGACCGGTGTGCGGCCGGTTGCGCGCACGATGGCTTCTGCCACGGCGGTGGTGGAGTAGGGGTTCTGGCCGGTGATCAAGCGCCCATCCACCACCAGCTTCGGCATCATCAAGGGTGCTTCCTGCCACTGCGCGCCGCGCTGGCGCAGCGCGTCTTCGAGCAGCCACGGAAATTGGGATGCCCACTTCTTGCCGAATACCGCTTCCTCCTCATTGCTGAAGCCGGTGAGTTGGCGACCCGCAACGAGCAGGCTGCCATCGGCCAGTCGTACCTCGGCCAAGGCGGCCGGACCGTGGCAGACCGCGGCGACGATGCCGCCGTTGTCCCAGACCGTGCCCAAAAACTGCTGCAATGCCTGGTCGCGGGGCAGGTCGAACATCGCGCCTTTGCCACCGACCACATATACCGCGGCGTAGTCGGAGGCCTTCAGCGCGGTGGTGGGCTTGGTGTCTGCCAATTGCCGCATTGCCTGCGCATCGGCCAGCAAGGCAGCGTTGAAGGGTTCGTCCGGGTCGTATTTGTCGGCCTCCACCGCGCCTCCCTTGGGGCTGGCGACCTCCACCTGCAGGCCGTTGGCCTTGAATACCAACCAGGCCTGCGACAGTTCATCGAATTCGTAGCCGGGGCGCTGTTTACCGGCGTCCTTGCCCTCGCCGCTGACCACGATCAGTACCTTGTCGGTTGCAGCTGATGCATGCTGTGGCAACGCCGGCGCCAGCAACAGGACGGACAGCAACAATCGTGAGGGCAGGTTCATCGGTGGCTCCAGTGGCTTGGGAGGCCAGTGTCGCCAACGGATATCAAATGAATTTCAATCGAGCCGAGAAGCCAAGTCAGCGCAGCAGGTGATGGCGCTTGAGCAGGCGTCGTAGCGACTGTGCATGAAACGCTGTATCGGCATGCAGTCCCGCTTCGCGCGCGCCCTGTACGTTGCGGAATAGATGGTCGACGAACAGGCTGCGTCCAGGCGCACAGCCAAGCGCCGCGCAGGCGGCCAGGTACGCTGCTGGGTCCGGCTTGCGCACGCCCAGCGCTGCGCTGCACAGCACACGACGGCCGGCCAGCAACTGCTCGATCACCGGCCGCGTCAGCAGGCCATTGTTGGTCAGCACCACAACCTGCACATCCGCATGCACGCGCTCCAGCACTGCTGTGCAATCGGTGCGCAGTTTGGTCGCAGCGAGTCGTGCGGTATGCCAGTGCGGCGCACCCAATGCGTAGCCCAGGCGTTGATTCAATGCCTGCAGCAACTGCTCACCATCCAGTTCACCGCGGGCATGGGCGAATTCAAGCCCGTCCGTGCGCAACGCGGCATCCACCTGCTCAGGCGTGCAGCCGGCAGCGTCGGCAAGCTGGCGCAGGTGGATACGATGGTCGTAATCGGCCAGCAGGCCGTCGAAATCCAGCAGTAATGCGTGCGGTCGTTGCATTGATGGCAAGGCAGGGGCGGGGCTGCAGTATCGCTGGCATGGCATCGGTGTGCAGCCTGCGACATCGCGTCACAGGTGAAATCAGACACATTTGCCTAGAATCAGGACACTTTAGTTGTCATAGCGTGGAGTTCACCGTGAAGCGTTCCAGCCTGCTGTTGTTGGCCCTTGCCGGCCTGTTGCCTGCCGCGCCTGCGCTGGCGCGTACCTGTGCGGTCACCATCGAAAGCAATGACCGCATGCAGTTCTCCGTGCCGCAGATCCGGGTTGCCGCCGATTGCACGCAGGTGGACCTCACTTTGAAGCACACCGGCAGGATGCCGGCGACGGCGATGGGGCATAACTGGGTGCTGACGCGTACGCCGGATTTCCAGCAGGTGGCCACGGCCGGTATGCGTTCGACGCTGGCAGACAGCTATCTGCCGAAGAATGATGCGCGGGTGATTGCGTTCACGCCGGTGATCGGTGGCGGGCAGACCACGCAGGTGCGCTTTGCGACCAGCAAGTTGACGCGTGGTGGTGACTACACCTTCTTCTGCTCGTTCCCGGGGCACTGGGGAATGATGAAGGGCAAGCTGGTTTTTGGGTGAGCTGATGAGCTGCTCGAATCTTGGGTTCGAGAAGCTTCAGATCAACAGCTGCCCTCACCCCAACCCCCGCTCCGCGCCCCGGCCCTTGCGCTGGCGCAATGGCGTTCGACGGGCAGCGAACCTGTGGTTCGCAAGCTGCCCCTCTCACCCCGCAGGCGGGAGAGGGGCTTTATTTCGATCATTGTCGCTGCAGGTTGATCAACCTGCAGCAACCACCTTGAACGCCTCGCGTGCTGCAACCAGCGTGGCTTCGATCACCGTATCGTCGTGTGCGCTGGACAGGAAGCCGGCCTCGTAGGCTGAGGGGGCCAGGAACACGCCGCGCTCGAGCATGGCGTGGAAGAAGATGTTGAAGGCCTTGATGTCACAGGCGATGGCCTGCGCATAGGTCTCCACCTTCTCGCTGCTGAAGAACAGGCCGAACATGCCGCCGACGCGGGTGGTGGTGACCGCCACGCCGGCATCGCGCGCTGCCGCTTCCAGACCGTCGCAGAGCGTGTTGGTTGCCGCCGTCAGGCGCTCGTGGAAGCCCGGTGCCTGCACCAGCTGCAGCATCGCCAGCCCAGCAGCCATGGCCACCGGATTGCCGCTCAGCGTGCCGGCCTGGTAGATCGGGCCGGCGGGGGCGATCTGCGACATCAGTTCGCGACGGCCGCCATAGGCGCCCACCGGCATGCCGCCGCCGATGATTTTGCCGAAGGTGCTCAGGTCCGGGGTAATGCCGTAATGCGCCTGTGCGCCGCCCAGGGCAACACGGAAGCCGGTCATCACTTCGTCGAAGATCAGCAGCGTGCCGTACTGCGTGCACAGTGCGCGCAGGTGCTGCAGGTAGCCCTCGCGCGGCGGGATGCAATTGGCGTTGCCGACCACCGGTTCGATGATGAGGCCGGCGATGTCGGCGCCCTGCTGCTCGAACAGAGCGGTGGCGGCTTCGAAATCGTTGTAGGGCAGGGTCAGGGTGAGCTCGCTCAGCCCGGCCGGTACGCCCGGCGAGGTCGGCACGCCCAGGGTCAGCATGCCGCTGCCGGCCTTGACCAGGAAGGAGTCACCGTGGCCGTGGTAGCAGCCTTCGAACTTGACGATCTTGTTGCGGCCGGTGGCGCCGCGCGCCAGACGGATCGCCGACAGCGTGGCCTCGGTACCGGAGTTGACCATGCGCACCATTTCGCAGGACGGCACCAGTTGGGTGATGGTCTCGGCCATGGTCACTTCGGCCGCACACGGCGCGCCGAACGACAGCCCATTACCGATGGCCTGCTGCACGGCGTCGCGCACGGACGGGTGGTTGTGGCCGACGATCATCGGGCCCCAGGAGCCGACGTAGTCGATATAGGCGTTGCCATCCACGTCATGCAGGTAGGCGCCATCGGCGCGCTGCACGAAGAAGGGTTCGCCGCCGACCGACTTGAACGCACGCACCGGTGAGTTGACGCCACCGGGCAGCAGCGTCTGTGCGCGCGTGAACAGGGCGTGGGATTGGTCGTGGTTCATGCGTGAGTCCTTTGAGGTATCAACAACAACGAAGAGCTGGGCTTTGCGTTAGCCCCTCTCCCGTTCACGGGAGAGGGGTTGGGGTGAGGGGAAGCTTCTAGCGAGCGAACGTTAAAAGCTCCCCTCATCCGCCCCTTTCGGGGCACCCCCGCCTTCGCGGGGGCAGGCTCTTCTCCCGCGAGCGGGAGAAGGGAAGGCAGAGATTGGTGAGGCCTGCAAGGTCATGCGGTCTGGAAACAACCCCGATAAGCTTCAAGCGCCGCCACCGAATCGGCCTCGCTGAACACACCACTGATCACCGCAATCAGGTTCGCACCAGCGTCCACCACAGGCCGACTATTGTCCGGGGTCAACCCGCCAATCGCCACACGTGGCACCCCGAGTGCGGCGCTTTGTCGCAGCAGCCCAGGACTGGCGCGGCGCGGTGTGACCTTGCTGCGGCTGGGGAAGAAGGCACCGAAGGCCACATAGCTGGCACCAGCAGCAACCGCGCGCTGGGCACGCTCGAACTCGTCATAGCAGGATGCGCCAATGATGGCCTGCGGGCCGAGCAGTGCCCGGGCAGCGGCAATGTCGCCGTCGTCTTCACCCAGATGCACGCCGGCAGCGCCGACTTGCCGGGCAAGGCTGACGTCATCATTGATGATCAGCGGCACCCCAGCGGCGGCGCATAGCGCCTGTAGCGCCGTGGCCTGGGCCAGACGGGTAGGCGCATCGACCGCCTTGTTGCGGTATTGCAGCCAGGTGGTGCCGGCCAGCAGAGGGCGGACCCGCTCAAGCAGGCGTGCACTGTCGGTTTCGTCGGGGGTGATCAGGTAGACGCCACGGGCGTCGGCGAGCTGGGTCATGTATGGCTACCGGTACGGCGTGGGGAATGTGACAATCAACGCCGCTTCTTTGTCCGGTGATTATCCCCGATGTCCGACGCTACGGCCTCCACCCTGCGCAACTGGATGTGTGTCGTCTGTGGCTTCATCTACAGCGAGGCCGACGGCTTGCCGGAAGAAGGCATCGCCCCCGGCACGCGCTGGGAAGACGTGCCCGACACCTGGACCTGCCCGGACTGCGGCGTGACCAAGGATGACTTCGAGATGGTCGAGCTGGATTGAGCCGCGCAACCTGCGGTTTGTAGGAGCGGCGTAAGCCGCGAAGCCACTGCGGCATCCGTAGCCATCGATCAACGCAGCACTTCGGCAGCAGCGGTTTTTGCTCGAGGAGCGCCAAGACGATCCTTCGGTTGGCGAATGTTCTTTACCGGCTTCGGAGGCCACAGTGGCTTCGCGGCTGACGCCGCTCCTACAAAAGGCAAGGCAAAGCCAGGCTCAATGCAGCCTCGGCCTTTCTCCACCCAGCTCAACCAGACGTTCGCGGATGCTGACTGCATCGGCGGCCTCGGGCGCCATCTTCAGGTAGCGCGCCAAGTCGGCGCGGGCGCCGGCCAGATGCTCCAGCTGCACATAGGCCAGGCCGCGATCACGTACGGCATCGGCCTGCTCGGGGACGAGCTTGAGGATGCGGTCGGCGCTGCGTGCGGCGCGGTCCCATTCGCCGCGTTCGGCGTAGACGCCGTGGAGGTTGCGCAGCATGCGCATCAGGATGGCGCGGTGCGGGGCCGGGTCCAGGATCTGCGCCAGCACACTGTCGTCCGGGGTTTCACCGCCCAGATTGCTGCGCGCGCGCTCGCGTAGTTCATCCACACCCAGCGGGCGACCACCGTTGAACGGGTCCATGATCAGTACACCGTCTTCCACCGGCAGCCGCACCAGGAAGTGACCGGGGAAGGAAATGCCTTCCAGCGGCAGGCCGAGCCGGCGCGAGACTTCAATCTGCACCAGGGCCAGCGAAATCGGGTTGCCCAGGCGGCGCTCGAAGACCTCGTTGAGGTAGCTGTTGCGAGGGTCGTAGTACTCGTCGTTGTCACCGCTGTAACCCACCTCGTTGAACAGGTGGTTGTTGATGGCGGCAACCTTGAGCGGCCATTCGCCGATGGCGTCCACTTCCACCCGCAGGTGATCGGCATGGGCCTGCAGCACGCGGTCGTAGGCGGTCGGGTCCAGTTGTGGGTATTCGTCGCGGGCGATCAGCAGGGCAGTCGACAGCAGCGGCAGTGCCTCATCGGGCAAGCCGGCCAGTTCTTCCCACTGCGGCAGGGTAATGCGTGTTTCAGACATGCCCCCAAGACTGGCGGCAAAGCGGCGCCGGTTCAAGGGCGCCGCTGTTCAATTTGTGTGTTTCAGTCAGTTGCCGGTGGCGATGCCCGGACCGAAAGTCAGCTCGGCGCCGTCTTCCAGCTTGAGCTTGGCGGCCTGGCCGGCGTTGAGCTCCAGCACGTACAGGGCCGGATTGAAGCTGGGGTAGGGTGGGCACATGTCGCCGGCCGAACACGGCGGCACATCGCGCTGCTGGCCGACCAGGCGGCGCTGGCTGTCGAAGTAGAGGATGTCGAGCGGGATCCTGGTGTTCTTCATCCAGTAGGCCTGCGGTTCCTCGCGGTCGTGGACGAACAGCATGCCGTGGTCGGCTTCCATCTGGTCGCGGAACATCAGCCCGCGGGCGCGGGTTTCGTCGTTCTGCGCCAGTTCCACGTTGTAGCGGGTGCCGGCCAGTTCCACCCAATGCTTGCCGTCGGCGCTGGCGCAACCGGCCAGGGCGAGCAGGGAAAGGGTGAGGAGGGTGCGCAGGAAGGATGTGGGCATGGTTGGGGACCTGGTTCCTAGGGGAGCCTTCAGGCAGGTGTGGTGGAAGTCAAAAGCTTCCCCTCATCCGCCCTTCGGGCACCTTCTCCCGTGAACGGGAGAAGGGAAGAGCAACAAGCCAAGGCTGGAGCAGCTGCCAAAGCCAAAGCCAAAGCCAAAGCAACTGCTTTGCAGGCTTGGCTTACAGCACCTGCGGCGGCTCGCCGCCGATGATGACCACGTCAGCCGGGCGGCGGGCGAACAAACCTACGGTAACGACGCCGGGAATCTGGTTGAGCTGCTGTTCCAGCTTCACCGGGTCGGTGATGGACAGGTTGTGCACGTCCAGAATCAGATTGCCGTTGTCGGTGACCACGCCGTCGCGCCATACCGGCTGGCCGCCAGTCAGGGCCAGGATTTCGCGGGCGACCAGGCTGCGTGCCATCGGGATCACTTCCACCGGCAGCGGGAACTTGCCCAGTACCTTGACCTGCTTGCTCGGGTCGACGATGCAGACGAACTGCTTGCTGGCCTCGGCGATGATCTTCTCGCGGGTCAGTGCTGCGCCGCCGCCCTTGATCAGGTTCTTGTTGCCGTCGCACTCGTCGGCGCCGTCCACATACAGCGACAGGCCGCCGGTGTGGTTCAGGTCCAGCACCTCGATGCCGTGGCCCTTGAGCAGGGCGGTGCTCTGGTCGGAACTGGAGACCGCGCCCTCGATCTGGTCCTTGATGCGGGCCAGGGCTTCGATGAAGTAGGCAACGGTAGAGCCGGTGCCGACACCGACGATCATTCCCTTCTGGACGTATTCGATGGCTTTTTCGGCGGCCAGGCGCTTGGCTTCGGACATGGTGGGCTCGATCAGGTTGGAAAACATGGTTTGTGGGAGCGGCGAAAGCCGCGCAGCTGGGGGGCTGGAACGGGATAGGCATAGCGGCATACGCCCCGCCCACAACAAGGGATTAATTTGGGTTATTTTTAACCGCCCCCCGCCCCGAGC
>NZ_JBRRDY010000055.1:0-19181 GCF_056759935.1 Stenotrophomonas sp. STEN035 | reverse complement strand
ATCAAATCACTTCGACCCCGCCTCCCGCGCGCTTGGGCGGGCGCCCCCTGCCCGTGCGGGTGGGGTTTGTTTTCCGTCCCCCCCGCGCGCCCGGGGGGGCGCCCCCACTACACCCCCTCCCTTTGGCCGCAGGCCAAGGGGAGGGTTGGGGAGGGGTCGCTTTTGGCTATGGCTTGGAATGCCTCCTGCCGAGCGTGGCTCGGCACTACAAAGATGCTCTATCGGTAAAGCCTCTGCCGAGCATGGCTCGGCACTACACGGACGCTCTATCGGTAAGGCCTCTGCCGAGCATGGCTCGGCACTACAGGTTCAGCGCGTGCCTGCTGGCGGCGGCACTACCTGCTCACCCAGGCCGCTGGGCACGGTGTCGTAGTACCGGTTGGTGCGGGTATCCAATACTCGGCCAGGGCTGGTCTGGCGCATCTGCGCTGCAGGCTGGCCCTTGCTGTCATAGATCGGCCGCACGGGCTGCGGCGGCTGAGTGATCGGCTTCACCTTCGGTGTCGGCTTGGGCTTGGTGACCGGTCGTGGCGGCAACGGCCGCGCCTCCTCCTGCCGCTGGTCGGTTGGCACCGTCACCGGCGGCCGCGACGGCGGTGGCAGCGTCACCGGACGCGTTGCGGTGGGTGACGCTGGCTGCTGCAATTGCGCCTGTGCGAACAACGGCACGAGCCCCAGCACTGCCAACGTCAGATACGTCATCCGTTTCATCGGCATCTCCTGTTCTTCCACCTGCCGAGCATGCGCCGGCACAGCTTGCGCCGCCATGAATGCGCGCTTGGACTGGCCCGTGCCCGCCCCTACCATTGATATCTGCCCCACGGATGCCGCGCCATGACCGCCTTCGACCTGACCCCTCCCAGCAACGCCGAACGTGATGCCCTGATCGCCGGGCTCAGCAGCGAGGAACAGCGCGTGCTGCTGCATCACGGCACCGAGGCGCCGTTCTGCGGCGTGTTCCTGGATAACAAGCGTGATGGCGTGTACTGCTGCCGCCTGTGTGCGCTGCCGCTGTTCCGCTCCAGCACCAAGTTCGACTCGGGCACCGGTTGGCCCAGCTTCTTCGCGCCGTTCGATCCGGCCCATGTGCGTGAAATCCGCGACATCAGCCACGGCATGATCCGCACCGAGATCGTCTGCGCGCGTTGCGGCAGCCATCTCGGCCATGTATTCCCGGACGGCCCGCCGCCGACCTTTGAACGGCATTGCTTGAACTCGGTGTCGCTGGGCTTTGTCGAGAACGGCCAGCCATACCCGGACCCGCTGCAGCGTGGTGGTGCCGAGGCCGAGCCTGCAGCGTAAGCAAGCGCGTCACTTGTAGTGCCGAGCCATGCTCGGCAGAAGCATCACCAGTAGAACCTCAGCCGAGCATGGCTCGGCTCTACAGGGGCTGCTGCGCTCGGCCTACAGATTTTCCGCTGACGGCCGACAACGGGATATCCCCATCCCTTGTCTGCCCCCATGCTTATCATCGTTGGCCTGCTCGTTGTCATCTTCGCTGTCCTGGGCGGCTACGTCGGTGCGCATGGCCGCCTCGGCGCGCTGTGGCAGCCCTACGAGCTGGTCATCATCGGTGGCGCCTCGTTCGGCGCATTCCTGATCGCCACCCCGCTCAAGACCGTCAAGCAGACCTTGCGGGCCACACTCAGCGTGTTCAAGGGCCCGCAGTACAAGCAGCAGGACTACCTGGATGTGCTCAGCCTGCTCTATGAACTGCTCAACAAGGCGCGCCGCGAAGGCTTCATGGCACTGGAAGAGCACGTCGAGAACCCGCAGGACAGCGCGGTGTTCGCCAACTACCCGAAAGTGCTGGCCGACCACCATCTGCTGGACTTCATCACCGACTGCCTGCGGCTGATGATCGGCTCCAACATCGAGCCGCACGAGCTGGAACCGCTGCTGGAACTGGAGCTGGAAAAGCACCACCACGAGGCGATGGAGCCGGCACACGTGCTCAACAAAGTTGCCGACGGCCTGCCCGGTTTCGGCATCGTCGCTGCGGTGTTGGGCATCGTGATCACCATGGGCTCGATCGGTGGCGACATCAAGGAAGTGGGCGCCCACGTGGCCGGCGCGCTGGTCGGCACCTTCCTCGGCATCCTGCTGGGTTATGGCTTCGTCGGTCCGCTGGCGGCGGCGCTGGAAGCACGCGCCGAGCAGGACGCACGCATCTACGAATCGGTGAAGACCGCTCTGCTGGCCTGCCTGCGTGGCTACAACCCGAAGATTGCGCTGGAGTTCGCCCGCAAGACCGTGCCCTCGGCGCTGCGCCCGGGCTTCAGCGATTTCGAGCAGCACCTGAAGTCGATCAAGTAAGGCGCACGCCATGACCGAGACCAAACCAACGGTGATCGTTCGCCGGGTGAAGAAAGTCCAAGGTGGCGGCCACCACGGCGGTTCGTGGAAGGTGGCCTACGCCGACTTCGTCACCGCGATGATGGCTTTCTTCATGGTGCTGTGGCTGATGGCCGCCACCACCAAGCCCGAGCGCGCGGCGATTTCCGAATACTTCCGCAACCCCAGCCCGTTGGCCGGCAGCAGCAGCACCCCGGCCCCTGGCATGGCCGGGCCTGGCGGCGCCAGCACCTCGATGATCAAGCTGGGCGGTGCCACCGATGTGTCGCGCGGCAACAGCAATGACCCCTTCCAGAACCAGCAGGAAGCGGTGCCCACGCCAGTGCAGGAGCGCGAGCGCGACAAGCAGCGGCTGGAAGCACTGAAGCAGGAACTGCAGGAAGCGATCAGCAAGAGCCAAGCGCTGGAGCCGTTCAAGGACCAGTTGCTGCTGGACATCACCCCGGAAGGCCTGCGCATCCAGATCGTGGACAAGCAGAACCGGCCGATGTTCGACCTCGGCAGCGCGCGGTTGATGCCGTATACGCAGACGATCCTGGTGGAGCTGTCGCGCTACATCAACCAGGTGCCCAACCACATCAGCCTCACCGGCCATACCGACACCACCGCCTATTCCACCCAGGTGGGCTACGGCAATTGGGAACTGAGTGCGGACCGCGCCAATGCCGCGCGGCGTGCGCTGCTGGAAGGCGGCATGGACCCGGCCAAGGTGGCGCGGGTGGTCGGCTTGGCGTCTTCGGTACTGTTTGACAAGGCCAATCCACAGAACCCGATCAATCGCCGCATCAGCATCGTGGTGATGAGCCAGGAAGCCGAAGCGGCGGCACTGAACCAGGCCGACAGCCTGCCGGTACCGGTGGCCACAATCGTCCCGGCGGCCGCTGCTACGGCCCCGGCTGATAGTGTCAGCGACGGTCCCGGCTGAGCCCTGTTCCGGCAGCAGGGGCCCGCTGCGCCTACAATGGGCATCGTTTTCCTATCAGCCGAACAACATGTCCAAGCTCTCCAAAGCCAAGCGCGACAAGCGCAAGAAGCAGGCCCCGCGCCGCCCGTTCGCCCGCCTGAACGCCCAGCAGCAGGTGCAGAACCACGCCGTGCTGGTCAACGAAGAAGGCCAGGTCGTGGCCGCCATCGGCCTGCAGGGCAATGAGTGGCTGCTGGCCATCGGCGGCCAGACCATGGGCAATGCCGACAACCCGGTGCCGATGCTGGCCATGCTCAAGCACCTGGCCAATGTGCAGGAGAAGGAAGGCCGCAAGGTCACCCTGGAGTACTCCGCAGCGCTGCAGCAGATGATCGACGACCTGGCCGCCGACGAGGGCAAGACCGCCGACGACTACCTGGCCGGCCTGGTGTCCGAGTTTGAAGGCATCGAAGGCGAAGAAGCCGCTGAAGTGGCAGCTGACGACGTCGCGGAAGAGACCATCGCGATTGCCGAAGAAGTACCGGCTGACGACGACAAGTCCAAGGCCTGAGTCCAGGGCCGAACGTGACGGTCTATATCGACGATGCGGTACATCCCTGGCGCGGTGAACGCTGGGCGCATCTGATGGCCGACACCTTGCCCGAGCTGCATGCGCTGGCGCAGCAGCTCGGGATTCCACGCAGAGCCTTCCAGAACCGCCCCAGCGGCGTGCACTACGACGTGCCGGCGCCGCTGCGTGAGCAGGCGATTGTGTTGGGTGCACAGGCAATATCACGGCATACCGACCGCGCGCAGATGCGGCGGGTGATTGCCAATGCGCGGGCGTTGTACCAGCCCTGACCAACGGTTTGTAGGAGCGGCGTAAGCCGCGAAGCTGGTGGTCGATCCGATTGCAGGCATTGCTGCAATTTCATTGCTGTCGGCTTCGCGGCTTACGCCGCTCCTACAAGACTGCGCGTAAGGCCCCTGCCGAGCATGGCTCGGCACTACAGTTGCTGCGGGCTTAGAACGGGTCGCTGCCCGGGCGGACTTCCACACCCAGCAACGAGCACAACGCCAGCATTGCTTCGTCATCACGGCTCAGTGCCACCCAACCGGCATAGGCATCGCCACCGGTATTCCAGTTCCACACCGTGTAGCCGTGCTCGCGCAGGCGGTCATGGGCGGTGGTCATCAGCATCGGCACGTCGAGGTCGTCGGTGAAGTCTTCATCGTCGAAGTCGCCGCCCCAGGCGATGTTCAGATTCCAGCGCGCGGCCATTTCGTCCAGCGCGGCGACAAAGGAATCAGTGTCCTTCCAGTCCACATAGAAACCTGAACGCCAGTCGATGGCGTCCTTCAGGTCCCACAGCCATTGCTCGTCGCTGGCGTCGTCCTCGGCACCGGCGCGCGCTTCGCGCCAGGCGTCGAACTGCTGCAGCGCCGCGTCTTCATCGCCGGGATTGATCAGCCACAGCAGGTTCCAGACCCGCGCCGGATGGTCATCTTCGTCAAAATCCGGGCGCAGTTCGTCGGAGTCTTCGTAATCGGCGCTGTTGTCTGGCATGGGGCTGTTTCCACTACGTAATGGCGCGCATTTTGCCGCCAGCGGCGTGCCAGCGAAAGCCTTGGCACGCCACAGCGGTTATCCTTGCGCCCCGAAGAGGCCACGGTGGCCTTCACTGAAGCATTGATATGAGCGATACCCCTCCCGATCATCTGGCGGTCAACCCGCAGAGCCCGTTCCACAATGCCGAAGCGCTGCAGCGCGGCGTTGGCGTGCGTTTCAACGGCATCGAGCGTGATGACGTGGAAGAGTATTCCGTGCAGGAAGGCTGGATCCGCGTGCAGGCCGGCAAGGCCCGCGACCGCCGTGGCAACCCGATGACGCTGAAGATCAAGGGTACGGTTGAGCCGTATTTTCTTGAGTTGAAGAACGCTTAAAAGCCCTAAGAGCCTGCCCTCACCCCAACCCCTCTCCCGCAAGCGGGAGAGGGGCTAGGTATGCGTCGGCTGCTAGTGCACCAGCCCCTCTCCCGTTTACGGGAGAGGGGTTGGGGTGAGGGGAAGCTTCCAACAAGCGAACCCAAAACAACCACCCTCAATCCCGCTGCCGCGTCTCCAGCAGATCCAGATTGCGGATCAGCTTCCGTGCGATTTCATCCGATACCTGTCCGCGCCGGGTCAGCCGGAACAGTTCTTCACGCTCGGCATTCAAGCCAGCCGTACGCAAGCTGCGATAGGCCTGTTCCATCCGCCGCACTTTCTCCGGGTCTTCATCCGGGCCCTGGCCCTTCTCCAGATTGCGCTGGTACAGCAGGCTCACCCGTGCCGCAGCATCGTTGAGCAGTTGTACGGCGCCGGTGGATTGGCCCTCGACCAAGCCCTGTCGGGCCTTCTCAACCGCCGCCAAGGCCGCCTTGGACGAGGCCCTGCGGGCCAGGTCTTCCTCGCGCCGGGCATCGTCGTCCTTGGGCAGTTCCAGGCCTTTGAGCAGGCGCGGCAGCATCAGGCTGGCGCCGACCAGCGACACCAGGATGACCGCGGCTGCCAGGAAGATCACCAGATCACGTGCCGGGAACGGCTCGCCGCCGGGCACCATCAGCGGCAGCGTCAACACGCCCGCCAAGGTGATCGCGCCGCGCACGCCGGCCACCGACATCGCCAGCACCACCCGCCATGAGGTGCTGGTGGTTTCTTTTTCGCCACGCATCCGCGCCCGCAGCAGGTTCCAGCGCAGCGACAGCCACACCCAGACCAATCGCAGCACCACCAGCACCGCATTGATCGCCAGCACATAGACCAGCAGCCACCACGCACTGTGATGGCCGGTTGAGGACATGGTCTCGATCGCGCGCTCGACGATGCCCGGGAGCTGCTCGCCCAGCAGCACGAAGATGATGCCGTTGAAGCTGAACTGCACCATGTTCCACACTGCATTGCGCTGCACGCGCATGCTGCCGCTGATGCGGCCGGTCAGCTCCACGTAGCTCATGGTCACGCCGGCGGCGACCGCAGCGAGGATGCCCGATGCATGCAGCTCTTCTGCCAGCAGATAGGCGGCGAACGGAATAAGAAGGTTGACCAGCAGCGCCGCGCCCGGCTCTTCACCGAAGCTGCGCCACAACCAGCGCTGGAAGGTGGACACGCTCCAGGTCACCGCCACGCCAATCGCCAGCCCGGCCAAGGCCACCCACAGGAAGGTCAGCGATGCCTGTGCCAGCGAGAACGAACCGGTCATCACCGCTGCCACCGCAAAGCGGAAGCAGACCAGGCCGGAGGCGTCGTTCAACAGCGACTCGCCTTCCAGGATGTGCATCAGCCGCTTGGGAATGGGCACGCGTGAAGCAATCGCGCTGACTGCCACCGGATCGGTCGGCGAAATGATCGCCGCCAGTGCGAACGCCACCGCCAGCGGCATCGATGGAATCATCCAGTGGATCAGCAGGCCGGCACCAAGCACGGTGAACACCACCAGCCCGAACGCCAGCTCCAGGATCGCGCCCTTGTCGCGGAACAGGCCCTGCTTGGGAATACGCCAACCGTCCAGGAACAGCAGCGGCGGCAGGAACAGCAGGAAGAACATGTCCGGCTCAAGTGCGTGGCCGCGATTGAATACGCCGGCAATCAGCGCGCCCAAGCCGATCTGCACCAAGGGCAACGGCAATGAGAAGGGGAGGATTCTTACCAGATAGCCACTGGCGACAACCGCCACCAGCATTGCCAGAACTACTTCAATCGTGTGCATGCCCGTTCCACGGATTCACTACCATGACAGCAGGCTGCCGACACTGGCAGTGGCGGATGAATACCGGGAAATTACCACAGCAATCAGGCGATGCTGTTGTCGATCTGCTTGATCAATGCGCGCAACCGCATCACGCCAGCGCCAGACCTCTCAGTGTGCAGCGCTGGTTCCTGCGCTGCACACTGAACTGCCATCTGCAGCCATCAATCACGCCTTGCCATCAAAGCGGTAGATATCCATTGCAAGGAATCCCATGTCGATACCGGCGTCAATCCGTTGCGCACCAAGTTCATCGCTGCCGGCCGCCCCCATCGCGAAATACAGCGGCAACAGGTGTTCATCGGTGGGATGCACCTGCGCCGGGAACGGCGCCTGCTGGCGGTAGTCGAACATCGCCTGCAGATCATTGGCCTCCAGTTTCTGCTCCACCCACTGGATGAACGGGCGCACGTAAGGCGCTTCCTTGCCGTCCTGGTAATTGCGCCAGTCATGCAGGTTGTGGGTGATGCTGCCTGAGCCGACCAGTAGCACGCCCTGCTCACGCAGCGGCGCCAAAGCGCGGCCCATCGCAAACTGATGCTTCGGGCCCAGCCCTGGCTGGATCGAGACCTGCAGCACCGGGATATCCGCCTCCGGATACAGATAGCGCAATGGCACCCAGGCGCCATGATCGAGCCCACGCTGCGGGTCGATGCTCGGCTGCAGACCGGCCTCGGCCAGCCGCTGGGCCACGTCCTGGGCCAGCGCCGGGGCACCCGGTGCCGGGTATTGCAGCTGGTAAAGCTCTTCCGGGAAGCCGCCAAAGTCGTGGATGGTCTCCGGCTGGGCCGCCGCCGATACCTGCGGCGCGCGCCGCAACCAATGCGCCGAGGCCATCACGATGGCGCGCGGCCGCTGCATCCCGGCAGCCAGTTCGGCCAAGCGCGGGCCAACCAGCCCCGGCTGCAGGGCGGTCATTGGTGAACCATGCGAGATGTAGAGGGAAGGCAGCTGGCCGCTCATCGTGGACTCCCTGATGGGGTTTGGAGAGCGCACAGGTTATTGCTTGTGGCACCGGCAACAAATAATCTCGACAGCAACGTTTTATTGCGGAAACGGAAACAATGGACACCATCGATGCCATGCGGGTGTTTGTCGCGGTGGTCGAGCGCAATGGCTTCAGCGCCGCCGCCGATGCCTTGGACATCTCCACCGCCGCCGTCACCCGCCAGGTCGCCGCGCTGGAGAAGCGCCTGTCCACCCGCCTGCTCAACCGCACCACGCGCCGGGTCAGCCCAACCAGCGCTGGTGCCGCTTACTACCAACGCTGCGTGCAGCTGTTGGCCGAGTTCGACGAACTGGAGGCCTCGGTCGGCGCGCAGGCATTGCAGCCCTCAGGGCGGCTGCGGATCAATGCGCCGGTCAGCTATGGCATCGCCCGTCTTGGCGCGCTGCTGCCGGCCTATAGCGCGCGTTACCCGCAGGTAGAACTGGATCTGCAGCTGTCCGACCGTCTGGTGGACATGGTCGAGGAAGGCTTCGATCTGGCCATCCGCATCACCCGCCAGCCAGCGCCCAACCTGATCGCCCGGCATCTGGCCCAGGTCCGCATCCGTCTGTGTGCGGCACCGTCGTATCTGGCCCGGCGCGGCACGCCCGCCAGCCCGCAGGATCTGGCCGGCCACGAGTGCCTGTCCTATACCTACTCCGCCGCCGGCGAAACGATGCAATTGCAGGGGCCGCAAGGCGAGGTCAGTATCGCGCTGCAGCCGCATCTGCGTGCCAACAACGGCGAGGTACTGCGCGAAGCCGCCATCGCCGGCATGGGCATCATCGCCCAACCCGACTTCATCATCGACCAGGCACTGGCCGACGGCCGTCTGGTGCCGGTACTGCCGGAGTGGGAAGTGCCAGCCATCGGCATCCATGCGGTCTATACCAGCCGCAGCCATCTGGCCCCCAAGGTGCGTAGCTTCATCGACTATCTGGTCGAATGCCTGGACGAGGACGCCGCTCGCTCAGACTGAGCGGCTGTTTGCCAGCATCGTCAGCACCTGCTCCAGCGGCATCGGCCGGCCCAGCAGATAACCCTGCACCTGGTCGCAGCCATGCGCGGCCAGCCAGCGCCGCTGGCCCTCGGTCTCCACGCCCTCTGCGATCACCGACAAGCCCATGCTGTGGCCCAACGACAACAACGCCCGGCAGATGGCCGCGTTGCGTGGATTGGTTTCGACGTCGCTGACAAAACCGCGGTCGATCTTCAGCGAATCCAAGGGCAGATGCTGCAGGTAGGACATGCTGGAGAAACCGGTACCAAAATCATCCAGTGCCACGCCCACGCCATTGGCATGCAGATGTCCCAGGGTCTGCAGCGCCTGGGTGGGATTGCGCATCAGCACGCTCTCGGTGAGCTCCATCTGCAGCGCACCGCGGGCCAGACCGTGGTCCTGCATGGCACGGCTGAACTCGCCGACCAGATCGCTGTTGAACAACTGCACCGCAGAGACGTTCACCGCGATCGGCAGGTGCTGCCAGCCGGCGGCAGATAATTGTTTCTGCGCACGCGCGGCCGCATGAATCACCCAGCGGCCCAACGCGATGATCAAACCTGTGTCTTCGCACAACTGGATGAAGTCACCAGGCGCGATGAAGCTGCCATCGGCCTGCGGCCAACGCAGCAAGGCTTCCAGCGCCACCGGACTGCCTTCGGAGGCATCCATGATCGGCTGGAAGTGCAGCAGGAACTCACCGCGGTCGATGGCCATGTGGATGCGCCCAGCCAACTGCAGCCGCTCGGTGTAATGCGCCGCCATGCCGGTATTGAAGCGCAGCAGGGCAACGCCGGTCTCGCGCGCAGCGTGCGCCGCCTGCGCGGCGCGGCCCAGCACCTGCTCTGCCAGTTCGCCGTCCTGCGGGCAGCTGGCCACACCGATGCGCGCTTCCAGCTGGTGATAGGTATCGCGACCACGGATGGGCTCGGCCACCGCCGCCAACAGGGCATTGAGTGCCATCTGCGGATCGCCCTCGCCTTCGATCGCCAGCACGAAGTCCTCGGCCGGCTGGTGCGCCAGCAGGCCATAGCGGGCAGCCAGGCCACCCAGCCGCACCGACACCGCGCGCAACGCCTCTTCACCGGCATCGCGACCGAGGGTATCGGTGATCATCTGCAGGCCACGCAACTGCACGTGGGCAATGGTGTAGCCCAGACTGCCAGCATCCAGCCGCTCGGACAGAGCGCGCACGGTCAACAGCCCGGTGCCGGCATGGTGACTGGCGCGGTAGGCCAGTTCGTTTTCGTAACGCAGGCGCTGGCTGACATCCTCGGCCAGCACCAGGCAGGCATTGCGGCCGGCAAATTCCAGCTTGGCGAAATGCCCCTGTACATGGAAGGCGCTGCCATCCTTGCGCAGGTGGGTGCTGACCTGCAGCCCCAGCAGATCGCCACTCAAGGCGCGGCCGGCGGTCTGGCGGATCTCATCCCATTCCGCTGTCGGGCGGATGTCGAGGATCGACATCGCCAGGAACTCGTCGCGGCTATAACCGTATTGATCGATCGCGGCCTGGTTCACTTCCAGGAAGCGCAGGGTGATCAGATCGAAGATCCAGAACGGCGCCGGGTTGCGATCGAACACCAGCCGGAACTGGCGCTGTGCTTCCTGCGCGCGCGCCTCGGTGTTGACCCGCTCACTGATGTCGACCACCGCGCCGGCCAGGCGCTTGCTATCACCGGCATCGTCGACCAGTTCACCGCGCGCGGACAGCCAGCGCAAGGAACCATCGCCACTGCGCAGCCGGAACATCGCGTTCAAAGCACCTTTGCCAGCCAGCGCGCGCTCCAGCATGTCCTTCAACCAGGCGCGGTCGTCTTCATGCACCCGCGCCAGGAAACCCTCCAGTGAGGTGCTGCGTCCAGCCACCGCCAGCATCTGTTGGGTCAGCGCCGACCAATACACGATCGGTCGTACGCCATGGATGGACCAGGTGCCGACCTTGCCCACTTCGTGTGCCAACGCCAACTCGGCATTGCCTGCCTGCAACTCTTCGCTGAGCTGCTGCTGGTGTCGCGTGCTGCGGTCAACCCGATACAGCAGATAGGCAAAACCGGCCAAGTACAGCAGATAGATGCCAATGGAGGCATACAGCAGCAGATACCAACCCGCCATCACCTCGCGATAGGACAGCGACGCATACAGGCTCAACGGGAAGTCGGTTGGCACGCTGACCGCGGCGATGCGACGCTGGCCGTCATAAGGACTGGTCACCACGCCGCGTTTCAACACCGTCGGTGACGGCGGCAGAACCCGCATCGGCTTCGCCAGCGTGCTGCCGATCAACCGCTCCGGGTTACGGCTATGGGCGAGCAACTGCCCGTAACGGTTACCAATGGAGGCGGTGCCATCGCGACCCAGATCCAGGCCACTGACAACCTCCTGGAAGGCCCCCAGCCGCACCCGTGTCAACAGCCACTGGCCCGGCTGCACCTGCAAGGCTGCACGCAGCACCCAATGCTTGTCGGGCGCCTGCTCCAAGGCGCCTAGATAGAGGCCACCGTTGAGCAGGCGGTTTTCCGGAACCACCCAACTCTGCAAAGTGAGGTCGCCTACCCCTGCCGACAGTGGCACGCCACGGTCATCCACCAAGGTGATGGAAGCAAGGTCCTGGTTGCGCTCCAGCACACCGCGCAGGCTGGCCTCAAACAAAGCAGGCGCCTGATCAGGCACCTGTCGATAGAACTCCCTGGTGTCGCTGGCGGTGCCGCGCAACGCACGTTCCCAGGTGACCAACTGCGCGCGCAACAGGCGGCTGCTGCCGCTGGCCAACGCGGCCGACTGCCGCTGCGCCGCCTCAAGCCGGCTGTTGCGGTCGTTCCACAACATGCTGATCATGCCGCCCGCCAACAGCAAACCCACCGCCACACCGGCAATGATCATGACCCGCAATGGATGAGCCGGCGTCCGAGTCACCGGTGAGTCCAACGTATCAGTAGGCGGAAAGCTGGCATTGCGTATGTTGGTCCTGGCATCACTACAACTAGGAACCGGCAGGTGGGGACCTGCAACGGTCGCATGCGAACACCACATACTCCACCCTGCGAATGTCTCCCCAGACACCACCTGCAGCGCGTTCGCTCAAGCATGCAGCACAATCACCGTCGGCGTGAAGAGTGCGTGACCAATTTTCTCGCATTCCCCGCACTTGTGCACATCCGTCAAGTGCCAGAATCAATATCTTTGTGAACGGGGTTCGAGGTCTAGACTTGTCACACACGTCCTCCGGATACCGTCATGGCTTTGCAACGTTCCTTCCTGGTACTGGCAATCGGCACCGCGCTCGCCCTCAGCGGCTGCGCAAAAGACGCCAGCGCGCCCGCCACTGATACCAGCGCAACACCCGCACCCACCAACAGCGCTGCCAAACCACAGCTGGGCAGCTTTGGCTTTGATGCCGATGGCATGGACCGCAGTGTTGCCGCTGGCGACAACTTCTACGACTTCGCCAATGGGCAATGGGTGCAGCGCACCGAGATACCGGCCGACCGCTCCAGTTATGGCAGCTTCAATGTGATCGCCGAGAAAACATTGGCCGACACCCGCGCCATCATGGAAGAAGCCGGCAAGGCCAATCCTGGCGAAGTCCCCAAGATTGGTGACTATTACGCCGCATTCATGGACGAAGCCGGCATCGAAGCGCGCGGCACCGCGCCGGTGCAGCCGGCGCTGCAGGCCATTGCCGGCATTGCCGACAAACCCGCCCTGGCCAAGGCCCTGGGTGCCAGCATGCGTGCCGACGTGGATCTGCTCAACGCCACCAACTTCTACACCCCGCACCTGTTCGGCGTGTGGGTATCGGTGGATCTGCTGCAGCCCGATCGCAACGCGCCCTATCTGGTGCAGGGCGGCCTGGGCATGCCAGACCGCGACTTCTACCTGCAGGACGGCCGCATGGCCGAGCTGCGCAAGGCCTATGAAGGCTACGTAGCCAAGCTGCTGGAGCTATCCGGCGACAAGGATGCGGCCGCCAAGGCGGCACGCATCGTCGCGCTGGAAACCAAGATCGCCCGCGCCCACGCCACCCAGGAAGAAACCAACGACGTGCAGAAGGGCGCAAACGCCTGGAAGCAGGCCGACCTGACCGGCAAGGCACCGGGCATGGATTGGAAGGCCTTCCTGGAAGGCGCCAACCTGGGTGCGCAGCAGGACTTCATCGTCTGGCAGCCCAAGGCCGTAGCCGGCCTCTCCAAGCTGGTCGCCAGCGAGCCGTTGGATGTATGGAAGGACTACATGGCATTCCACGCGCTGGATGAGGCCGCAGCCTATCTGCCCAAGGCCTTCGCCGATGCCCATTTCGCCTTCCATGGCACGGCGATGAGCGGCACCCCGCAGCAGAGCGATCGCTGGAAGCGTGCGGTGGCCGAAACCAATACCGCAGTTGGCGAGGCAGTTGGCAAGATCTATGTCGAGCGCCACTTCGATGCCAGCACCAAGGCACGTGCCGATGAGATGGCCAAGAACATCATCGCCGCCTTCGCCAAGCGCATCGACGCGCTTGAATGGATGTCGCCGGAAACCAAGGCGCACGCCAAGGCCAAGGTTGCCGGACTGAAGGTGGACATGGGCTACCCGAGCAAATGGCGCGACTACAGCGCACTTGAGGTAAAGGCGGACGATGCACTGGGCAACGCCCAGCGCGCCTCGCTGTTCGAATACCAGCGCAATATTGCCAAGCTCGGCAAGCCGGTCGACCACAGCGAATGGGCGATGCTGCCGCAGACCATCAACGCGATGAACGTGCCGCTGGAAAACCGTCTGGTGTTCCCGGCGGCGATCCTGCAGCCGCCGTTCTTCGACGGCGCCGCTGATGATGCGATCAACTACGGCGCCATCGGTGCGGTGATCGGCCATGAAATCAGTCACGGCTTCGACAATGCCGGCGCGCTGTTCGACGAAACCGGCAAGCTGCACAACTGGTGGACGGCCGACGACCTGAAGAAGTTCAACGCCGCCGGTGATGCGCTGGCCATGCAGTTCGACAGCTACGAACCGTTCCCGGGTGTACGCGTCAATGGCCGCCTGACGCTGGGCGAAAACATCGCCGACGTTGCCGGTCTCGGCACCGCCTACGACGCCTATCGCCTGTCACTGCAGGGCAAGCAGGAGCAGACTCTGGAGGGCTTCACGCCGGACCAGCGCTTCTTCCTCGGCTTCGCCCAGGCCTGGCGCAGCAAGGCGCGTGAGCAGGCGCTGCGCAATTCACTGCTGACCAATGTGCATGCACCGGGTCAGTTCCGTGCATTGACCGTGCGCAACGTGGATGCGTGGTACCCGGCGTTCGAGGTCAAGGAAGGTCAGAAGCTGTATCTGGCACCCGAGAAGCGAGTGAAGGTCTGGTAAATGGAACCCCCTCCCTTTCGCGCAGCGAAGGGGAGGGTTGGGGAGGGGTTGCTCTGCTGTTGGAGGTAGTGCCGAGCCATGCTCGGCTGGGGCATTACCGATAAAGCCCCTGCCGAGCATGGCTCGGCACTACAGCTTGAGCCCCTCTACCGTTTACGGGAGAGGGGTTGGGGTGAGGGCAGCTTTTCGCTCGTAAAGCCCCTGCCGAGCATGGCTCGGCACTACGCCAGATCGGGCCACGCCGAGAGCACCGTTGGGTCCTGCCCTACCCGCTTGCAGGCGCGGGTCGAAATGCCATCATTCAAGGCAATCCGGAACAGCGGCGCCACGCTGCGCAGCACCCGCGCAGCCACCACCGATTGCAACTGCTGGCCGCGACTACGGCCGAGCAGCTGCACCGCCCACTCCGGCAACAAGGCCGCGCCGGCAGCAAGAAACACATCGCGCGACACGCCCGGCAGCGGCACCGGCAAGCGCACTTCACTGAGCACGTCCAACACCTCACGCGAACGCGCGTCCATGCTCAGCTGCGACTGCTGCGCCTGGAAGTACTGGCGCACCTGCGCTTCACTAGCAGGCACATCACGTGCGCCCAAGGCCTCAGCCACGCGCCGGTATTCGTCGTAATAGCGATCAGCAATGGCGGCTGGAACTTCGCGGCAATAGCGCCGGCAACCTTCCAGAAATCCATACGCTTCGGTGACATGCACCCAGGTCAGCAACTGCGGATCGTCGGCGGCATAGGTACGGCCATCGGGCAACGTGCCCACCACCTGCGCATGAATGCGCCGCACCTTGGCGATCAGCTTGTCGGCCTCGGCTGCCGGCGCATAGCTGGTACCGGCGACAAAGCTGGTGGTCCGACGCAGCCGCCCAACCAGATCCTCGCGGAAGTTGGAGTGGTCATAGACGCCAGCCAATGCACGCGGGTGCAGCAACTGCAGCATCAGCGCGCACAGGCCGCCGGCCAACATGCCGGGGAACTCGGAATGAATACGCCAAGTGACGCTGCCCGGCCCGAACCAACCCGGGTCAGCCAGCGGCGTGTCGTATTCAACGCCATTCTGGTTACGTGGAAAGGCATCCAGCACCCAGCGACGGATATGGGCGGTGGCGGCGGCGGAGACAGGGCTGAACAGGGATGACATGCTGCCTATCGTACCGGTCCGGCTGCGCAGCTGGCTGACTTGAGCTGTCGATCCGGCGCCCGTACAGCCGCCGTCAAGGCCGGCCGCCAGCTGCTGACACCTCATGTGCGGATGCAGCAAAGAATTCAAGGAAAACCGAAACGTCCTTTGGCTTGGACGATGACGCACCGCAAAATTTCCACGCTGTCGCGGCGTCACGGCAAACACCGCCGGTCAGTTCTTCGCACGGCCCCCATTGCCAAGCACGACGAAAGTGCTAGAACTGAGCCTGCCTGACCGCTTCAACCTGCATCCGTCGCTCGTTCCAGCAAGTATCTGCAAGGAGCTCACCATGATCGCACTGTTCAAAGGTTTGGGATTGTTGTTGGAAGACAACGAGCTGTACAACAGCCCGTTCGAGAAGCAGGTTGATCATTGGAAAAACCTGAGCGATCAGCAGATACGTGAGGAAGTGTCGGTGCTGGCCAAGGCCAAGTGCCAGTGGCTGATGGCCTCGATCGTGCTGTGGCAGGCATCGTCACTGCTGATTCTTGGTTTGATCACCAATTACCTGTGGCGCGATGACTTCCATATCACCTTCACCCGCGTGGTGATCGTGTTCGGCTCGTGGGTATCGATCCTGTTCGTGATCTGGTTCATGGCCAACATGTTCGACCATACCGCCGGTTTCGAGCGCTGGATGAAGGCCTTCAACAGCCGCGCCCGCATCAGCTCCGATGCAGACAGCGTGGATGAAGTGGCCGAAGCGCTGGAAATGGCCAAGCACTATCCGGAAGTACTGGATTATAAGCAGGCCGTCACCAGCAGCCGCGAGCTGCGCCATGAAGACGTGCGCATCATGCGTGAACTCGGACGCATGCGGCAGCATTCGGAACTGGTCGGCAAGCTCAATCACATCGGTGACGATGGCTTGCGGTTGCAACCCGCGTTCTGAGCCAATCGCACTCTTTGAAACCCATCGCCGCGCTCGTCGCGGCGATTTTATTTCTGCAGGGTTACCTGCTGGGAATACCCACCGGGCAAGCCACTCAGCTGGCGGGTGGTGCCAACCACGACGACAAATTCGCCCAGGCTTTCGCGCCGGCACAGCTGTGCATCGGCTGCGCCACTGCAATGCTCGCGGTACAGCAGATAATTGCAGCGACCACTATCACTCTGCAGGCACTGGAAACGGCTGACGCCGTTTTTCACGGTGGTGCGGCTGAGCAGGCTCTGTTCACCGCTGATGCGGGTGACCGAGGTTTGCCCGGGGGTTTCATGGATGCCCAGCATCGACAGCAGGCTGCCGATCAAAACTGTCAGGTAATGCATGGCAATACTCCGGCAAGCGGGGCGGCATCACATGCCGCGGAACAGACTCATGAAGGGTTGGCTGACCATCAGCGTTTCACTGCGCTGTTTCAGCCGTAATACGCCGCGGCCGCTGTCGTCGCGGCTCACCGCTGCTACCGCCTTCATGTTGACGATGGTGGCGCGGTGGATCTGGCGGAAGCTGTTGGCGTCCAGGGCCGCCGTCAGTTCGCGCAGCGAGCTGCGCAGCAGCAGTTCTTCCTCGGCGGTGACCACCACCGTGTATTTGCTGTCGGCGCGGAAATACAGCACTTCGTCCAGCATCACCAGACGGGTTTCGCGGCCATTGCTGGCGGTGATCCAGGCCAACGGTGGTGCGGCCAATGGCGCGGCGGGTTGCCTTGCCAACTGCTGCAACAGCCGCTCCAGCACGCTCGGATCGGCATTGCCACTCTGCCTGCGCGCAAGCACCCGCTGACGGGTCGCCACCAGCCGCTCATCACTGACCGGCTTGAGCAGGTAGTCCACCGCCCCCTGTTCGAATGCGCTGATCGCGTACTGATCGTAGGCGGTGACGAACACCACCTCGGTCTGCGGGCTCAGCCGCTGCAGCGCGCGGGCCACGTCCAGGCCGGTGATGCCCGGCATGCGGATGTCGAGGAAGGCCAAGTCGGGCTTGTGCGTTTCCAGCGCTTCCAGTGCGGCGGCACCGTCCTCGCATTCGGCGACGATGTCCAGCTCAGGCCACAGGCGCTGCAACTGCGCCACCAGCGCCTGACGCAGCAGCGGCTCGTCTTCGGCAATGAGGGCTTCAAGATGCACGGGGCAGCTCCGGTATGTTCACTGCGGCCTGCATCGGTGCGGTGTTCACCGGCGCGACTGTCGCTGCAGCAGCGACGACCGGCGGTGGCGAGGCAAGCTGCTTGGGCAGGCTGATGGTGGCGGCCATGCCGCTGGGGAAGTTGGAAACCAGCGCAAGCGTGGCCTGCTCGCCGCAACTCAGGCGCAGGCGCTCGCGCAGGTTCTTCAAGCCGATGCCGGTGCCACTGTTGTCGGTGCTGATGCCCTGGCCGTCGTCGGCGACGGTAATCGTCAACTGACCATCCAACTCGCGCGCCAGTATCCACACCGTGCCGCCGCCGCTCTTGGGCTCCAGCCCATGCTTGATCGCGTTTTCGACCAGGGTCTGCAGCGACATTGAAGGCAGGCTGACGCCGTGCAGGTGTTCGGGCACATCGATCTGCAATGTAAGCCGCGAGCCCATGCGGATCTGCAGGATCTCCAGATAGGCCTTCACGCGTTCCAGTTCCTGTCCCAGCGTGGACACAGACTGGTCGATGCCGGGCAGGGAGCTGCGCAGGTATTGGATCAGGTGCCCCAGCATCTGCTCGGCACGGGCGGGATCGCTGCGGGTCAGCACCTGTGCGTTGGCCAGCGTGTTGTAAAGGAAGTGCGGCTCAACCTGGGCATGCAACAGGTTGAGTCGGGCGACACTCAGCTCTTTCTCGGCTTCGGTGCGGGCAGCGTGCGCGCGCTCTTCGCGGCGCTGCTGGGCGACCTTGCCGCTCAATGCATGGGTGATGGCTTCGGCATTCTCGTAATTGCTGCCTTCATCCAGCAACCACAGGTCGACCCAGGCGCCGGCGTCGGGTTCGAAGAACAGGGTGACGCTGCTGGTGTCCGCACCGGGAATTACGCGGGCGGTGATCTGGTTGTGCTTGATCGCCAGCCGCGCCATCGGATTCCAGCGTGACGGCGGCCGCTCGCCATAGGGATCGGCGCGGCGCTGGGTAGCGCGCAGTTGCAAGGTGCCAATCGAGCGCTCCAGGCGTTCGATACGCGGCATCTGCCCGATCACCTGCTCCAGCAGCGCGAATGCGGTGGGCGCATCCAGCGGCAGCTCGACCTGGCGGCGATGGCGATTGGCCAGCGACTGTGCGTCGAGACGATCCGCAATCAGGGTGACGCGGCGGATATGGCCAACCACGGCAGTCAGCGCGAACACCGCCAACGCCATCGCGGCGAGGCCGAAGATCCAGCCCGGTGACCGGTCCATGCCGCTGAACAGGCCACTCCACAGGAACGCAGCGACGAGGATCGTCAGCGCCCAGGCGGCGAGGATGCGGAAACCGAGGAAGAGGCTGGCGAACATGGGGCAGTCACCGTAGGGATTGGGGGTGAGCATAGGCGCCGCCGGACAGGCTGCAAGCGGCCTGCGACGAAACCCGGAAAAGGGCGACCAAGCCCGGATTGGCGGGTATGGAAAAGCCGGGCCGTTGTAGGAGCCGCCCGAAAACCACCAGCGCCCCCCCAAACGCGGCCCCCCAACCCCCCAAAAAAAAAAGCCACCACCAAAGAGGCCATTC
>NZ_JBRRDY010000054.1:0-19195 GCF_056759935.1 Stenotrophomonas sp. STEN035 | reverse complement strand
CCCGCTGTCTCCCCGACCGCCCCCCCCAAAACCCCACCCCCCCGCCCCCCCCGCCCCCCGGGGGGCGCTGTGGGGGGCGCCGCGGCCAAGGCGGGGATGCCCCGCAAGGGGCGGATGAGGGGAAGCTTTTCGCTACAGAACCAAACCAGCAGCAAGGCCCCTCAATCCAGATCAATCCTGCTCGTCGTCGCCTTCCACATCATCGGCATCGTCATCGCCAGCAAACTCAGCGGTCGCGCTCAACACCGGCACCAGCATCAGCTCGCGCAGTACCTGATAGATCTCGCGGTAGGCGCGCGGCGGCTTGTTCTTGGCCTTCTCGGCCAGCGCATTGCGCACCAGGGTGCGCAGGGCCTGACGGTCTGCCTCGGGATGCTCGTCCAGCAGCTCGCCCAGGGCGACGTCGCCCTCAGCCAGCAGCCGCTCACGCCAGCGCTCCATGCGGTGCATGATCGCCACTTCGCGGCGCGAGGTCTCGCTGTTGGCGTCCAGTGCGTTGCGGATCGCGTCCAGCGTCTCGTCTTCCTCGCGGCGCATCTGCTTGGCCAGGAACGCCAGCTGGCGCTTGCGCGCACCATGCGAGGTGATGCGCTTGGTGTACTCGATGTGCTCCAGCAGGCCTTCCGGGATCGGCAGGCGCGCCAGCTGCGCTGGGGTCAGCTCCACCAGGGTTTCGCCCAGTGCCAGCACTTCCAGCGCTTCACGCCGGTTCTGGCTACGGCTTTCGCCCAAAAATTCACCGGTTTCTTGATCGCGTCCGCGCATCGCACTGCTACCTACTAAACTTCATGACAGGAAAGCCTGGCGCTCGCCGGGCTCCACGAAAAACCCACGTCACGCCGCCGCCAGTCATGCAAGACCGGGCAGATGTGAAGGGATTTGGCCACCAAGGATAAAGCATTGAACGCCATTAGCACCGATAAGCCTGCCGCCGACGACAGCCTGCAGCGCCTGGAACGTCTGACCGGCATCTCCCAGCGCCTGCTGGAACGGGCCCGCGCCATGGGCGCCAGCCAGGCCGAGGTCAGCTGCAGCGAGGACCGCGGGCTGGACGTGAACGTGCGCCTGGGCGAGGTGGAGACGGTCGAAGCTACCCACGACCGCGGCATCGCGGTGACCGTTTACTTCGGCCAGCGCAAGGGCAGCGCCAGCACCGCCGACCTGCAGGAAGCCAGCCTGGAGGCCACCGTGGCCCAGGCCTGTGCGATCGCCCGCCATACCGAGGACGACCCGGCCTCCGGCCTGGCCGATCCGGCGTTGATGGCGACCGATTTCCCCGATCTGGACAGCTGGCATCCGTGGGAACTCAGCGCCGAGCAGGCGCTGGACCTGGCGCTGGCCTGTGAATCGGCTGGCCGCGACAGCGACAGCCGCATCAGCAACTCCGACGGCGCCTCGGCTTCCACCGCGCAGAGCGTGTCGGTGTATGCCAACTCGCATGGCTTCATCGGCCGTGACCGCAGCAGCCACCATTCCATCGGCTGTGCGTTGATCGCAGGGCAAGGCGACGGCATGCAGCGTGACGGTTGGTATACCAGCGCGATTGCCCGCGAAGACCTGGACGATCCGGCGGCAGTAGGCCTGCGCGCAGCCGAGCGTACCGTCGCCCGGTTGCAGCCGCGATCGTTGCCGACCGGCGAGGTGCAGGTCTTGTTTGCTGCGGAAATGGCGCGTTCCCTGATCGGCCATCTGCTCAGCGCAGTCTCCGGCGGTGCCTTGTATCGGCGTGCCAGCTTCCTGCTCGACAGTGTTGACACCCAGTTGTTCCCTGACTGGTTTGCCATCGACGAGCTGCCGCTGCTGCGTCGCGGCCTGCGCTCCAGTTCCTACGACGGCGAAGGTGTGGCTACCCGCAACTCGGCGTTGATTACCGACGGTGTCCTGCAGCGTTACATCCTGGGCAGTTACTCGGCGCGCAAGCTCGGCCTGCAGACCACGGCCAACGCCGGTGGCGTGCACAACCTGAAAGTGAAGGCCAATGCTGGCGACCGTGCATCCATGCTGTCGGGTATGGGTACCGGACTGTTGGTGACCGAATTGATGGGGCAGGGCGTGAATGGCATTACCGGTGATTACTCGCGCGGTGCCGGTGGTTTCTGGGTGGAGAACGGGAAAATCGCCTACCCGGTGGACGGTGTCACCATAGCCGGCAATCTCAAACAGATGTTTGCTGGCATCGAAGCGGTTGGCACGGACGTGGACACGCGCTCGCATGTTTCTACCGGTTCGATCCTGGTGGGGAAGATGACCGTGGCAGGTAATGATTGACGCAGTCTTGCCAAACAGCGGACTATTCTTAGGTGGAAGCTGGTGTGCTTCCTATAGCTGTCTACTTTTATGGATACGCCCTTTACAAGGATCTTGGGGAAACAATGAGCGACTACCAGAATACTCCGCCGCCGGCACCGACCGGCTCGCCGAATGCTGAAGAACGTCAGTGGGGCATGTTTGCCCATCTGGCTTCGCTGAGCGGCATCATCATCCCGTTTGGCACGTTGCTGGGCCCGCTGATCGTCTGGCTCGTGAAGAAGGACACCATGCCGTTTGTGTCTGATCAGGGCAAAGAAGCACTGAACTTCAACATCACCGTGTTCATTGCACTGGTGGTGTCGGGCATTCTGACCCTGGTTCTGATCGGCCTGCTGTTGCTGGCCGTGGTTGGCATCGCATGGCTGGTGCTTACCATCATGGCCGCGATGGCTGCCAACAAGGGCGAGACGTATCGCTATCCGATGACCCTGCGTCTGATCAAGTAATCGATGCGATGGTTGTTTGACGAAAAGCCCGGGTTTCCCCGGGCTTTTTTGTTTGTCTGCAGGGCGGCGGATGATCTTCTTGTGGGAGTGGCGTCAGCCACGAAGCCGATAGCCCGGCGGCGCGCAGAGCGGCGATCAACGGTTGCAATCGGCATTGCAGGCCTGCTCCCTCCCTTTGCAGTTGGCAAGAGGAGGGAGTGGCTCTGCGCTGTTACCTTGCCAGCATCGCGGCTTACGCCGCTCCCACAGGTTCTACAAAGCCGAGATCAATGCGAGCGACGTACCGTCAGCTCGGCCAAGGCCGACAAAGCTGCCGCACGCTGGCCGAACGGAATCAGTGCCGCCTGCATTGCCGTTGCCAGTTCGGCCAGGGTGGCCTTGGCACCGTCCATGCCCAGCAATGAGGGGAAGGTCGACTTGTCCTGCGCCTGGTCCTTGCCGGCGGTCTTGCCCAGCTGCTCGGAGCTGGCCTCGACATCGAGGATGTCGTCGCGGATCTGGAAGGCCAGGCCCAGCGTGTCGGCGAAGCTGTCCAGCTGTGCAAGCTGGGCATCGCTGGCTTCGCCACACAGTGCGCCCATGCGCACCGCGGCGCGGATCAGTGCACCGGTCTTCATCGCATGCATGCGCTTGAGATCGTCCACTGCCTGCTGCTGACCGGTGGCGTCGATGTCCAGAGCTTGCCCGCCGCACATGCCGGCAGCGCCGGAGGCGCCGGCAAGGGTCTGTACGCAGTTCAGCGCCAAGGTCGGCGGCATCCACCCGCCAGCCAGGATTTCGAAGGCACGGGTCTGCAAGGCGTCACCAGCGAGGATCGCGGTGGCCTCGTCAAAGGCGATATGGGTGGTCGGGCGGCCGCGGCGCAGGGCGTCGTCGTCCATCGCCGGCAGGTCGTCATGCACCAGCGAATAAGCGTGGATGAATTCGACCGCGACCGCGGCCGCGTCCAGGCGTGCCTCGTCAGCGCCGAACAGGTAGCCGGTGGCGTAGACCAGCATCGGTCGCATGCGCTTGCCGCCGCCCAGCGCTGCATAGCGCATGGCCTGATGCAGGCGCTGCGGGGCAAGCTCCGGGTCAGGCAGGGCGTCTTGCAGCTGTTCTTCGGTGCGTTGCAGCCAGCGGGTGAGCAGGGCGTCAGTCTTCATTGCCGCTGCTTTCAAAGGGTTCGGATTTCTCCGGTTGGGCCGGGTCGGTAACCAGGCGGACACGCAGTTCGGCCTGCTCCAGCGCCTGTTGGCACTGGCGGTAGAGACCTACACCACGTTCGTAAGCGGTCAGCGACTGGTCCAGACTCAGGTCGCCAGCTTCCATCTTCTCTACCAACTGTTCCAGTTCTTCGAGCGATTGCTCGAAGTGGGCCACCGGTGAGGTTTCATTGGGGGACTTCTTTGCCATGACGCAAGTGTGAGCGGCCAGCGGGAAAGGGTCAATTCACCGGATCTGGCGATTGCCACTCCAGGGATGCACCGCGGGCCTGTAGCCAATCCTGCAGTGGGGCCGAGATGACCCGGTCCGCCGCCGCCAGCACGCTGTCGCCAACGCAGAGCAATGGTAGCTGAGCACGTAGCCATGGCGGCACATCGGCCTGCTGCAGGCAGTGTTTGAGCTGGTGGCTGTGGCTGCGCCCGGGCAACTGGATGCGCTCGCCACCGTGACGTTGGCGCAGTTGCAATGGTTCATCGAAGGCGTCCGCGCCGCGCAGCAGCAATTTGCCGCCGTCGGGCAGATCCACTGGTTCAGCGCCGTCCCACTCGCGCGTCCAGCCCTCCGGCCAGGGCTTGATCACGGGCACTGCATGCAGTTGGTCACGCCAGCGCACGATGCGGGCCTGCTGCCAGCGGAACTCGGCTTGCTGGTCATGGCCAGCGGCCAGCAGCTGTTGCTGGATAGCTTGTACGCCATTGGCTGGGAGTGCTGGCAATCCTTGTTGCTTCGCCCATAAGCGAAGTACGCGGGATTGTTGCGGCGCTGCGAGTTGCTTGAGCTCGGGCAGCTGCAGTGCGCTCTCTGGGCTCAGACAGTGCTGCAGCAAGCTTGCATCATTCTCGTGCAACAGCGCCGCTGCCTGCGCCGCGAGCTCAGCGCTGCGTGCCATCGCTGCGGTCGCGTGTGGCCAACGCTGGCGCAGCAGCGGTAGAACCTGCAGGCGCAGGAAATTGCGGTCGAAGTCCGCACTGCCATTGCTGGGGTCCTCGATCCACTGCAGCTGATGCTGGCTGGCATAGGCTTCCAGCGTGCTGCGCGCTACCTGCAACAGTGGGCGCCACAAGGTGTTGACCCCGAAGCTGCGTGTTGCCTGCATCGCGGCAAGGCCATCGACACCGGCGCCGCGCAGTGCGCGCAGCAGGAAGGTTTCTGCCTGATCGTCCTGGTGATGGGCCAAGGCCAGCCATTCGCCTTCGTGCAGATGGGCTTTGAATGCGGCATGGCGGGCATCGCGGGCTGCAGCCTCCAGGCCTTGGCCCGCGTCGCGCGGAACATCAACATGCACTACCTGCAGCGGGATGTTCCACTGTGCACAGAGGTTGGTGCAATGCTGTTGCCAGTCATCGGCAACTGTCTGCAGGCCGTGATGCACATGCAATGCGCGCAGGCTGCCGGGCTGGCGTCCAGGGGCGTTGGCGAGCAGATGCAGCAGCACGGTGGAGTCCAGGCCGCCGCTGAAGCCGACCATCACCGGGATGTCGGTTGCGGACTGCAACAGGGAAGAGGAAAGCGGGTTCATGACCGCGCCGAGTATCGGCGGCGGCGGCGACGGCTGCAATTGTTGGTGCGCCGTGTTGTGGGAGCGGTGTGAGCCGCGAAGCAGATAGACCCTCAGATCGCGGGTGGGCTGGCGATTTCATTGTTGCCAGTTTCGCGGCTGACGCCGCTCCCGCAAATCCACGCAAGACCAGGCTCAGGGCAGGATCTTGCCCTGACGATCGATGCGGTAATACTTGCCGCCTTCGATGGCGGTATGACCGCCGGGGTCGGGCTTGCCCGGCGCGCAGCCCTGGCAGACCTCGGCAACACCGTCCTTGAATGGCCAGCCCCAATCGAAGCGGGCGGCAAAGGCCGGCTGCAGTTGGCGGTCGTAGTAGCCGATCTGGCCGCCGACCATGGAACGGGTCAGGCCTTCTTCGAAGGCATCCGGGCCGTTGTCGTAGGTGATCACCGGCAGATGGCGGCCGTCGCGACGCAGGTAGTAATGCTGTTTGCCGGCACTGACCGCGGTAAGCCCATCAGCATCGTACTCAAGCTGCGCCAGCGCTGTTTCGGTGACGATCAGCCTGCCATCGCCGGCCCGCTTGCAGCCCCCCAGAATCTTGAACGTATCGGTGTCCATCCGGTAGCAGGCCTCGTCGGCCAACGCGATCGCTGGCACTGCGGCCAGTGACAGCAATGCTGCCACTGGCCATCCGGCAGCGTGCCGGATACGGCTCACTGCGCCTTGCGCTCGAACTTGACCGGCTGCGGCAGCTCGACCGGTACGCCTTGCGCGTCACAGGTGCCCAGGGCACACAGGCGCTCACGCAGGCGCGGGGTGGACTGCACGATCAGGTGGTAGATGGTGTTCTGTTCCATCGTGCCGCGCACTGCCTTGCTGCCCGGGCCGCGTGCCCAGATGCCGACGTCTTCGCCACCGTGCGATTCGCTCTTGGACGGCACCAGCGCTTCCTGCATGTAGTCCGGATGCTCGGTGTCGACATGGGTCAGGTCGGGGCGGCCGTTGGCGGTCTCGAAGCTGCTCGGAGAATGCGGGAAGCGCTTCGGGCCGGCTGGCTGCTGGTTGCTGGCGCCGGTGTAGCCCGGGCCGTTGGCATAGCTCAGGGTGGTGTAGGGCATGCCCATGCCGTCGCGGGCGAGGTCCAGGGCACCCATGCCGTCTTCGCCGCCCTTGTCCTTGACCTTGCCGAGGATGGCATTGCCACGTGCCGGGTAGCCGACGAAGTTCAGCGTATGCGAGTGATCGGCGGTGACGATGATCAGGGTGTCTTCGGCCGAAGTGGCGTCCACGGCGGCCTTGACCGCATCGGACATGGCGATGGTGTCGCCGAGCGCACGGGCCGCGTTGCCGCTGTGGTTGGCGTGGTCGATGCGCGCGCCTTCGACCATCAGCACGAAACCTTCCTGGTGCTTGGACAGGTTGGCGATGGCGGCGCGGGTCAGTTCGGCCAGCGACGGTTCACCTGCACGGTCCTTGGGACGGTCCTGCTCGTACTGCATGTGGTCCGGCTCGAACAGACCGAGCAGGGCCGGCGCGTTGGCGGCCGCCTTGAGCTGGTCGGTGTTCCAGACGTAGGCGCCCTGCGGGTGCTTGGCCTGCCATTCGGCGACCAGGTTGCGGCCGTCCAGGCGCAGGCCAACCTTGTCGGCGTATTCCGGGTCCTGCTCGTTGATGGTGGTGAACTGGCCACGACCGCCGCCCAGCGCAACCAGCGGGCCCTGGCCGTAACGCGAGGTGGAGATCAGCTGCTGGGCGATGTCGACGCAGCCGGCGGCCTTGGCCGCTTCCGGCAGGTCGGTGTCGTTTTCCCAGTTGCGCTCGGGCGAGTGCGCGTAGGTTGCCGCCGGGGTGGCGTGGGTAAGGCGCGCGGTGGAGACGATGCCGGTGGCCATGCCGGCGCTGTCGGCCAGCTGCAGCCAGGTCAGCAGGCCCTTGGGCAGGCTGTCGGCGCAGTTGTTGCGGCTGCCGGCGCTGACGCCGATGGCGCCCATGTGGCTCTTCACGCCGGTGGTGATGGCGGTCATGGTGCCGGCCGAGTCGGGGGTCTGCGAGTCGGTGTTATAGGTCTTGCTGAACGCAGTGGCCGGGAAGCGCTCCCAGGACAGCAGGTTCTCTTCACCTGGCTGGCCCTTGCGCTGGCCTTCGAGGATGCGCGCGGCGGCCACGGTGGTCAGGCTCATGCCGTCGCCCAGGAACAGGATCACGTTCTTGGCCTTGCCGGCCATGGCGCCATTGCCAGCGGCGCGGGCGGCACCGTCGCGGTACCACCACTGCGGCGTTTCCCCGTCCGGGCGGGTTATCTGGGGGACGTCAACGCTGACTGCGTTGGCCGGGCCGGACTGCGGGCCGGTGCTGGCGCAGGCGCCGAGCAGCAGGGTGGACAGGGCGGCGGACAGAAAACTGGCTTTGTGCATCGTGGTTGTTACCGCTGGATGAAGACAGACCGCCATTATGGTCAAGCGTGGAAGGCATGCATATGACACGCAGCTTTTCTGTGTGGGCATCGTGCCGGCGGAGGCCTTGCGCTATCGTGGGAACCTTCGATTTGTTCTCCGGATTGACGATATGAATGTGGTTTCTGCCTGGCTGCGGATCCCCTTCTGGCAGCGGGTGGTTGGCGGCTTCGTGCTGGGCGCGCTGGCTGGCTGGGCGCTGGGACCGGCTGCCGAGACCTTTTTCGGCCCGCTGGGTGAGCTCTACGTCACCCTGATCAAGATGATCGCGGTGCCGTTGGTGTTCTTCGCGGTGATCAATGCGATCGGCTCGCTGCATGGGCAGAAGTCGGTGGCTGCGCTTAGCGGCCGCACCTTCCTGTGGTTTGTCATCACTGCCGCGTTGGCGGTGGGCATCGGCCTGCTGGTCGGTACGGTGATGCAGCCCGGTACCGGTGGCCTGAAGCTGGCGGTGGATACGGCCTACACGCCGCGCGACGTGCCCTCCATCGCCAAGGTGTTGATGGATGTGGTGCCTTCCAATGTGTTCTACGCGCTGGCCGGTATCGGCACCAAGGCCAATGCGGCGGGTGAGCAGGTGCTTGCGGCAGGGCGTGGCTCGATCCTGCCGGTGATCTTCTTCGCCGGCCTGCTTGGCTTTGCGATGGTCAAGCTGGGCGAGAAGGTCAACGAAGCGCGCAAGCTGGTCGGGCAGATGAGCGAGATCATGATCCAGGTGACCCGCTTCGTGCTTGAGATGACGCCGCTGGGTACCTTCGGCCTGATCGCCGGGCTGGTCGGCAGCTATGGCTTCGAGAAGCTGCTGCCGCTGGGCAACTTCGTGCTGGCGCTGTACGTGGCCTGCGCGCTGCACATCGTCATCGTCTACAGCGGTCTGCTGCTTGCGCATGGCCTGAACCCGTGGAAGTTCTTCCGCGGCGCGGCGCCGGGCATGCAGGTGGCGTTCGTGGCTTCGTCGAGCTTTGCCGCGATGCCGGTGGCGATGCGTTCGATCAGCGACAACCTCGGCGTCAACAAGGACTACGCCTCCTTCGCGGTGCCGCTGGGTGCGAGCATCAAGATGGATGGCTGCGGTGCGATTTACCCGGCCTTGTGTGCGGTGTTCATCGCTCAATACACCGGCGTGCCACTGACCCCGGAGCAATACGTGATCGTGCTGATCGCATCGGTGCTGGGCAGCTTCGGCACCGCCGGCGTACCGGGCACGGCGGTGGTGATGGCGACGGTGGTGCTGAGCGCGGCCAACCTGCCGCTGGAAGCGATCGGTTACCTGTACGCCATCGACCGCATCCTCGACATGATGCGCACCATGACCAATGTCACCGGGCAGATGGTGGTGCCGGTGATCGTGGCCAAGGAGACCGGCCTGCTCGACCAGCAGGTCTACGACGCTGCGGGTACGCCCGCGATGGGCGCTGGTGCTGGTGGACGCCATCTGGATTAGCGGGCTTGCAGCCGCAAGGGCAGAAGTAGGTCGGCATCACCGCAAAGCCGTTCACTGAAGTATCTGAGTCACCCGGAATCCGATGCCAGACCTTTGGCATCGGATTTTTCTTTTGTGGGAGCGGCGTAAGCCGCGAAATCCGTAACTCACCAGGTGGCAAAGATACGGGTAGCCCGGTGCCGCCGGCTTTGCGGCTTACGCGGCTCCTGCAAGCACAGCAGAGGTCTTGCAGGCCCATGTCATGCCCGGCGGTTGTTGCCTGTAGCAGGTGTAACAACTGTCTGTAACAACGCTGATACAGCCGCGTGAAAGCCATGCCTGGTCTGCCTTTCGCGGCTCCAGCGGGGCTGCCATGTGCCGGCTTTGATATCCGCGCTGCTGTGACATGGATACACTGGCAGTTGCTGATTTTATTTATTAACTAATTGTTTTTATTGGCAATAAGTGTTTGGCACGGATGCTGCTCTATCACTCGCGTTGGTACGAGTGGACGACGCAATGGACAGCTGGACCCTACATCGTTATGCAGCCCTGATTGGTGTTTTGTTGATCAGTACTGTCGCCAGTGAGGCCGCCATGGCTTCGGGCGCGCGTCAGGGCGTAAAGGCACAGCCGGGCGAGATTGTGCTGTTGCGTGATGTGTCCACGCGACCGGCCTACCGCACGGCGCCGCCGGGCATGGCTCTGATTGCCGACCCTTCACCGCGCAAGGAGCTGAACTCTGCCCTGGGCACCGGTGGCATGAGCGAACTGAATGATGACGACTATGCGGCAATGGGTTCTGGCGTGGCTGGCAGCCAGTTGGCCGGACATGGCCAGACCACGGTCGAGCGGGTAACCACCGGCGTGGTTGGCGGTACCTTGGGGCGGGTTGTTGGTGGTGATGGAATGTTGTCTGGTGGCCAGTTGTCAGGTGCCATTGGTGGCCCAATGGGCGCTGTAGGCGGTGCGACACGTGGGATTGGTGACCAGGTGCGCGGTGCCTTGGCGCAGTTCCCGCTGGGCCAGCCGGCCGGGCCGGGTGGTAAATGAGCACCTCCATCGCCCGCGTGACGGGTGCCTTGCTGCTAGTGGTGATGTCCGCAGCAGGCAATGCACACGCGCAGTCGGCCACTGACAGCTATAGCGGGATGCTGTCCTATCTCTCCACCGATACGCGGATCGAGGGCGGGGCCTTGGCCGGTGCCAATGGTTCGATCAAGGTCAACCAAGCCGCAGGCGACCTCAATCTGCAGGCGAACCTGCACAGCATGGCCAATGGTGCACAGGCATCGGCCAGTGTGCGCAGCCTGCAGCAGCGCCAGTCCAATCTTCTTAATTCGCCGATGCAGGCCTCGGCCACCATCGGCGGCAATGCGCTGGCAGGTGCCAGTGGCATCGCATCGATCAATCAGGCCAGTGGTGGCGGCAATGCGGAGTTGAACTCCGTCACCGCAACACTGGCCGCACAGGGCATACGCGAGGCAAGCGATGAGGCCATGGCTTCATCCGAGGTGCTCGCGTCGGCAGGGGGGCAGTCCGCTGTCACCGACCCACGCGCGACCCGAAGGGTAGGCGTGGAGGCATCCGCGTTGCGCGGATTTGACGGCGTACTGCAACTCAATCAGATCGCGGGATCAGGCAATGCAACGGAGAACAGATTCAGCATCTCCGTGCAGGGCACCCCGTGAGCACAGCTCCATCCACCCGATGCATCAGAAAACCTGAAGAGGGCACCATGAAAGCGATTAAATGGAATGTACTCGCCATGGCGGTTTCCGCGCTGACTCTCAGTGCGGCAGCCAATGCGGCGGACGACCAGAACGCGAGCGCGAACATCGATCACAAACACAACGTGACCGAGACGCGCACGAATACCAACACGAACACCAACATCAACACCAATGTTGATACCGATGTCGATCTGAAGTTGGATGCCGCAGCCCGCCTGCGCTACAACGACACGCGCAACAACACGGACACGCGGACCAACACCGAGACCACCAGTACCTGGTCCAGTGATGTAACCGAGAACGTGCAGAAGACCTCGAACATCACTGCCGACGAGCGCAAGGAAAAGAACAATCACGGCGTTGATGTGAACATCGAGAAGGACATCCGTCTGAGCTCGGACGTGAACTTCTCCGGTGACCCGACCATTACCGGCAACATCGATCTGGACTCGGCTGCGATTGCCATCATTGACAACCGTCAGTCGATCTCCAACAACCATGCCCGCAATGGCTTGTTGGACAACACCGCATCGATCGGCGATGACGTGGGTTCAAATGCCTCGGGCAACCTCGGCTTCAACGTGGCTGCCGGCGACAACAACGCGCAGGACAATGCGGCTGCGCTGTCCGCTGCCGATGCGTCCTTCAGCTTTGGCATGGCTGACGCGGAAGTGTTCGTGAACCAGGCTGGCATGAACAACATGACCTGGAACCATGGCGTGACCAATGACGCTGGTATCAGCGGCAACGCCTTCTCCGGGGCAGCTGGCAACATCGGTGTCAACGTGACCTCGGGCAACAACAACGAGCAGAAGAACGCTCTGGCTGCCTCGGTTGCTACCAGCGCCTATGCCACCTCGACAATCAGCTCGAACCAGACTTCGAGCGGCAACAAGGTCGAGAACAATGGCTACTACGATCGCATGGTCAGCACCGTCAACGTAAACCTGAGCGGCAAGGTGACGGGTACCACCAAGGGTAGCGGCACCGGCGAGTACACCGGCACCGGCAACTCCTACCAGAAGACCAACTTCTATCCGGACAACTGGAGTGGCGACACCCATCCGTCCGGTGACCAGACCGGTCACTCTGATTGGGACAACCAGACTCAAGGTGCCGTCGCCAATCCGAACCGTCCGGGCGTGGGCGGCATGGCGTGGGATACCGATGAGAAGGGCACCAGCAAGTTCAGCGAGATGGGAACGGCTGATCTGACGGCCAGCCTCAGTGGCCAGGTGAGCACCGTGAACTGGGTGGCGGTCAATGCGACCAATACCGCCAGTCTGTCGGGCGCGGCGTTCTCCAACGCTTCCGGCAACATCGGTGTGAACGTGTCCTCGGGCACCGGCAACCTGCAGGCCAACAGCCTCGCGCTGGCGGTGGCACAGCCGTCAACCGGTGGTGGCACTCCACCCAACGGTGGTGGTGAATGAGTTGTAACCGGATGTGTCATCAATTGGGATGACGCGCCTGCTTCGCGCAACAAACCCGGCCATCCGCCAATGACCGGGTTCCGGGAGCCCCCATTCCTCTCCCCCGGGAGGGGGGCTCCCACCTTCCGGCGCTCTGGAGGAACTACGCTCATGGGTTGTCGCTCGCTGCTGTTGGCTTGTGCGTTGAGCTTGTCCCCGGGCCTGTTGCATGCAGGCGAGGTGGCATTCAGCAGTGTGTTGCCCAATGGCGCGTTGTACAACGGCAAGATCGAGAGTATGAAGGAGCGGCGCTTCCGCAATCTGGTTCGGCAGCAGACCGACTACAGCTGCGGCGCTGCGGCGTTGGCGACCATTCTCAAGCATGCCTACCACCTCAATACCGATGAGGCGACGGTGATCCAGGGAATGATGGGGGTCGCAGATCCGGAGTTGGTAAAGCAACGCGGGTTTTCGTTGTTGGATATCAAGCGTTACGTGGAATCGTTGGGCATGCGTGGTCGCGGCTATCGGATCGATGAAGAGCGGCTGATGAATCTGCGCGTCCCCAGCTTGGTATTGATGGATGTACGCGGCTTCCGCCACTTCGTCGTACTCAAACAGATACGTGATGGCATGGCCGAGGTGGCTGATCCGATTCTCGGTAACCGTGTGGTGCCAATGGCCGAGTTCCTTGAATCCTGGCCCTCCCGTGCGGTGTTCGTGGTGATAGGCAGCGATTTCGACCGCAATACGGTGTTGTTGCAACCCAGTGAGAGGCCCAGTGCACGCGCGCTGTATGCACGCCAAGGGACCAGCCCCATTACCGATGCAGAACTGGTCGACTTTGGTTTCAGCCATGCCGACCTGTTCTGAAGGAGTGTTGTGATGAACGCAATGAAGTTCGCCCTGCTGGCCTTGGCGCTGAGTGTCGCGCTGCCAGTGCTTGGCGCGGAAACTCCACAAAAGCCGGGCAAAGGCTTGCATGAAATACCCGACCCGGAACTCAATCTGATGCGTGGCCGCTATACCGTCGGCGGCAATGCGGTGGCCTGGTTTGGGGTGACGATGATCTCGACATGGCAGACCACCACCGGCCAGAACCTGCAGGGGACGATGCGGCTGGGCATGGATTTCAGCAAAGGTGGCAACGTACCGAAGGTGACGTTCACGCCCAGCGTCAGCATCACGGCGGCCAATGCTCCGCTGCCTGATACCAGCGGCCGCAGCATTGACGGCAGTGGTCTGGACAACGTGGCAGGCGTCAGTCAGAGCGTACAGATTGCCGGCGACGGCAATCGCGCCAGCAATGTCATGCATCTGAACGTGCGTAATGACGGCATCGTGCCGGGTGCCAGTGGAACGGTGGCGGGCAATGCCTCCGCACAGTCGGGCGATGCCAGTGCGGTTGCCAGCTTCGACGGCAACGCGGCGCGCCTGCAGCTGACCATCCAGGGTCAAGGCGCGGTGCAGCAGTGGCTGCGCAGTGGCAGCGTTGGCCAGGGCATCCAGCTGACCAGTGATGGGCAACTGGTGAGCAATCGGTTGCAGATTGATCTGGTGAGGGAGTCGATGGCGGGGAATCTGCCGTTGGCCCAGAACGTGGCACAGGCCATCACGCTCAATCGGGGGATTGGCGGGATTGGCGGGCAGTGAGCACGTGCGCGGCACGTGCTTTGGCAAGTTCAACGTAGAGGAACGAGACAATGAAACGACTGGCGATGGCGGCGCTGGTGAGTCTGACTGTTGCTTCACCACGGGTGATGGCGCAGGAGGCGACAACCGGCAGTAAGGACGCAGAGGACGTTAGGGCACTGGTGGCACAGCTGGAGGCGCTCAAGGCCAGTTATGCGCAGGAGGTTCGGCGTCTGCGCGAGTTGGACATGCAGGTGCAGGCAATCCAGGCGCGTGTCACTGGCAAGACCGCACAGGTGCTGCCAACCCCACAGATGCCTGCGGGTCAAACCGCAGCTGCTCCTGTTCCGGCGGCGACGCCCCCTGTGGGACCGGCAGGTGAAGGTTATGCAAGTAGCGCAGCCGAAGCACAGCAGGCCAAAGAGGCGGCGCGGCGCAGCGTGGATGACGTAAAGCAACAACAGTCGGCCCTGTTCAACCAACGGCTGACTTTGGAAAACAGCGTCACTTATGCGCGCTATGACCGCAAGCAACTCACCCTCAACGGGTTCCTGGCGCTGGACGCGATCTTCCTGGGCAATATCGCCATCGAGAATGTCGAATCCGATTCGCTCACCTACAATTTCGCAGCGCGCTGGGGCATCAATCCTCGGCTCACATTGAATCTGGATGTGCCGTACATCGCCCGCAAGACCATTTATCAGAAGGGTGGTGCGGGTGGTTCGGCGGCAGCCATCGCGCAGGAAGAAACACACGGCACCGGCATTGGTGATGTCACTGTCAGTGCAAATTACAAGCTGTTTGGTGAGCGTGGCTGGCGGCCGGAGACCGTCTTGACCGGCGGTATCACCGCGCCGACCGGGCGCGAACCTTATGGTCTGGATTGGAAGGTGATCGAACGCGATGATGACAACTTCATTCGTTTCGCGGTGCCGTCCAAACAGCCAACCGGCAATGGGCTTTGGCAGGCCAACATCGGGCTGTCGGCGGTGAAGAGTGCGGACCCTGCGATTCTGTTCGGCAACATCGGCTATGTACGCTCGTTCAAGCGCAGCTTCGACGACATCGATGCCAATCCGGACACAGTCAATCCGGGTGAGGTGAATCTTGGCAACTCGTATTACTTCGGTGCCGGCGTGGCATTTGCGTTCAACGAGCGTACCAGCCTGAGCATTTCCTTTAGTGACCGGATGAGCGCACGTGCAAGCACGCGCTACAAGGACGGCAAGTGGATGAAAGTGATAGGCAGTGATGGCAATGCCGGTACGCTCAACCTTGGGGTGACGTACGCGCTGACATCCAAGGCTACCTTTGTCACCTTGCTGGGAATCGGCTTGACGCCGGACGCGCCGGATTTCACCTTGGCATTCAAAGTGCCTTACATGCTGTAAGGATGTTTGCGGGATGACGATTGGTAACGGATAGGGGGCGCTGCGTTCAGTTGATCAACGCAGCGCTTCCAGTTCCAGCTGATGCTTGCGGCACATGCGGTAAATGGTGACCCGCGACACTTTCATCAGTCTGGCGCAGGCGCTGATGTTGTATTGGCTTTGTTGCAGGCAGGACAGCAGGGTTTCGCGTTCGGCATGACTGCGCGCCTGGCTGAGTTGGGCGCCGTTCGCGGGCTGATTGAGCTCCAGATCGGTGCAGCTTATCAACTCGCCTTCGGCGGTGATCGCTGCACGTTGTACCCGGTTGAGCAGCTCGCGGACATTGCCTGGCCATGAAAAACGGTTCATCGCCTGACGTGCTTCAGTGGTGTAGCCGCGCGCGCGGGTGGGGTGACGCATGCGGAAGTTGCGCAGGAACTGCCGGGAAAGCAGCTCGATGTCACCGTCGCGCTTGCGTAACGGCGGCATTGGCAGGCGCAGTACGTTGAGACGGTAGTAAAGATCGCGGCGGAAACGACCTTCTTCCACTGCGCGTTCCAGATCCACGTGGGTGGCGGCGAGGATGCGTACGTCTACCGGAATGGGCTGGTTGCTGCCGACCCGCTCGATGGTGCCTTCTTGCAGTACCCGCAACAGGCTGGTCTGCGCATCCAAGGGCAGGTCACCTATTTCGTCCAGAAACACGCTGCCGGTGTGCGCGGTTTCAAACAGGCCTTGGCGCCGGCCGGTGGCACCGGTGAAGGCGCCGCGCTCATGGCCGAACAGTTCCGACTGGATCAAGCTGGAAGGGATGGCACCGCAGTTGATGGCCTGGAAGGGTTGGCCGTTGCGTGGCGATAGGCGATGCAATGCATGCGCCGCCACTTCTTTGCCGGTACCGGTTTCTCCGGTGATCAGGACCGGAAGATCGACCGGCGCGTACTTGCGCAGGGTGGCGCGCATGACCAGCATCACCTCGCTCTCGCCGAGCAGGGTTTCCAGCACGTCCTCACTGGCTGATCGTGGCACTTCATTGCTCAGGCCCTGCAGCCCGCGTAGCAGTTCTTTCAGATCAGGAGGGTGCGGAAATTGCTGCCGACAAGCGGCAAGCAAGGGGTGGTTTGGCAATTGCCCGCCGCCGTCGGTAGCCGGGGTGATGGCAAACAGCGGCATATGGTGGTGCTCGGCGGTGAGCTTGCCGATGCGCTCCAGCTCACTCTCCGAGCTGGTGCGGAAATCGATCAGGCCAACCACCGTGTCGCCGCCACGCATGCCTATGTCTGCGGGCTGTTGGGGAAGTACCGTTCGCACCTGCCAGCCATCCGCAGCCAGCATCACTTTCTCTCTTGCCCCCGGATTTCCGAACCAGATCACACAACGTGTACTTGACACAGATGTTGCGGCCATGCCTGGTCACTCCTCCATTCGGCGTCACCATATACCTGTGTTTCACGCATGCGCAATCGTATTTGGCACTTTATTGGAGGCGGTTGGAGCGTTGTTCGTATTAACTTTTGTGCAAAAAAAGTGATGTCAAAAGGGCGGGCAATAAAAAAGCCGCAACCCGGAGGTTGCGGCTTGGCAGGTAGTTGCCGACAGGGCGCTTACAGCGCCACGCGACGTGCCTGCATGAACTTGTCACCCCAGTAACCGGTGAGCAGGGTATCGGTGCGTACATCCTTGCCGGTGCTTGGGGCATGCAGGAAGCGACCTTCACCGACATAGATGCCCACGTGATCGACTCGGCCCTTGCGGCCGAAGAACACCAGGTCGCCGGCGGCCAGGGAGGCGCGGTCATTGATAAGTTCGGCATTGGCCTGGCTGGCCATTTCGCGCGACACGCGCGGCAGCTCGACACCCAATGCGGTACGGAACACGTAGCCGACCAGGCCACTGCAATCAAAGCCGGCATCCGGCGAGGTGCCGCCCCAACGGTACGGCGTGCCCAGCAGGGTCATGGCGCGACGCAGGATGGACTGCACCTTGCCGTCGGAATCATTGGCCAGCGCTGCCTCGGTGGCAGCAGAGACGCCCTTGGAGGCGTCGTAGGCGGAAATGAGGCGGCTGAGATCGCCGGCAAACATCGCCGAACGGTCCATCAGCGGAATGGTGTCGCTGGCGGCCAGATGCGGCAGCAACGCGGCGAGTGTGGCGGTGGCAGCGCTGTCAGCCTTGCTGCGCGGTGCTTCGGTTTTGGCCGCGACCGGCTTGGCAGCTGGGGCGGTATCAGCGCTCTGAGCGAGGGCAGGCAGGCTGGCCAGAGCCAGTGCCGCAGCGCAGATCAGGCGGCGGAGGGTGAGCGAAACAATCTTTGGCTGGCTCGGATGGGACGTGTTGTCAGTCGTCACGCGGCAGTCACTGGAAAAAGTCGATGGGGGATCATGCCTTGTGAAACGTGTGGATAGGTACAATTTTCGTTAACAAACCGTTATTTTTCGTGGTGAAAGTCTCGTTTTACCGCAATACCCGCTTCGCACCGGTGTAATGATCACGCCAATAGGCCCCGTCAAGGTGGTCGAGGCGAACCGTTCCGCCGGTGCTGGGCGCGTGTACAAAACGGCCTTCACCGACATAGATTCCCACGTGCCAGACGTTGCCTTTGTTGCCGAAGAACACCAGATCACCGGCGGTCAGACGGTCGGGGGCGATCTTTGGCCCCTGGATGGCGGCCAGTTCGCGCGAGGTGCGTGGCAGATTCAGTGCCAGCATGTCCCGGTATACATAAGTGACCAGGCCGCTGCAGTCGAAACCGGACTCCGGCGTGTTGCCGCCGTAGCGGTATGGAGTGCCAACCAGTCCCAGGGCCCGCATCAGCACCGAGGCCGCTGCGGCGGGGTCTGCAGGGGCGACCGGCGAGTAATTACGGGCCGGATCGGGTGCTGAGGCCCGTTTCGGGGGGCTGTGCCCGCAGGCGGTCAGGAGCGCGGCGGTCAGGAGCGTGGCCGGCAGGCGCCACGAACGGATGCGGAAAACTGGCGTGATGTGCATGGAGCCCGGATAATGCGCCACCTTAGAAGGCCGTCATCATGGCGGCGTCCCCGGCGGCCGACAAGCCGTCCCAACGTCTGCCAGCGGGCAGCCATTTATCAGAGTTGCGCATGAAGATCGAAAAAGACCGCGTCGTCCGTTTCCACTACACCGTCTCCGAAGTCGGCCAGGAGCCGATCGAAAGCTCCAAGGACCGTGATCCGTTGGCCATCCTGATCGGCCACGGCAACATCATCCCGGGCCTGGAAGCGGCGATGATGGATAAGGAAGCCGGCGAAAGCTTCGGCGTCGACGTGACGTCGGCCGACGCTTACGGCGAGCGCCGCGAAGGCATGACCCAGCGCGTGCCGAAGAAGCATTTCGGCAAGACCCCGCTGATCCCGGGCACCCAGGTGATCCTGCAGACCAACTTCGGCCCGCGTGCGGTCACCGTCGAGAAGGTCGGCATGACCGTGGTCGACGTCGACCTGAACCACCCGATGGCCGGCAAGGACCTGCATTTCGACGTGGAAATCATCGAAGTGCGTGAAGCCAGCGAAGAAGAAGTGCAGCACGGCCACGTGCACGGCGACGGCGGTCACCAGCACTAAGCGCTTGCCGCAAGGCAATGCAGTACCGGAGCGGCCCGCGAAAGCGGGCCGTTCTGCGTTGTGGGGCCGTCCCATGTAGTGCCGAGCCATGCTCGGCAGAGGCTTTACCGGAAGAGCCCCTGCCGAGC
>NZ_JBRRDY010000053.1:0-19361 GCF_056759935.1 Stenotrophomonas sp. STEN035 | reverse complement strand
CCCCCCCCCCGCCCCCCCCCCCCGCCCCCCCGCCCCCCCCACCCCCCCCCCGCCCCCCCGCCCCGCCCCCCCGCCCCCCCGCACCCCCCCCCCCCCCCCCGGCCCCCCCCGCCCCCCCCCCCCCCCCCCCGCTCCTACAACCAAGGGCGGGCAGCACTGCGCCGCGGCAAGGCGTAAAATGGTGGGCTGAACCCCCGCCAGCCTTCAGCAAGCGAGCAAGCCGTGACATCGATCAAGCAGGAAGACCTCATCCAGTCCGTCGCCGACGCACTGCAGTACATCTCGTACTACCACCCGGTCGACTACATCAAGAACCTCTCCGCCGCCTATGAGCGCGAAGAGTCGCCGGCGGCCAAAGAGGCCATCGCGCAGATCCTGATCAACTCGCGCATGTGCGCCGAAGGCCACCGGCCGATCTGCCAGGACACCGGCATCGTTACCGTGTTCCTGGAAATCGGCATGAACGTGCGCTGGGACGACGCCACCATGGGTGTCGAGGACATGGCCAACGAGGGCATCCGCCGCGCCTATGCCTACCCGGACAACAAGCTGCGCGCCTCGGTGCTGGCCGACCCGGCCGGCAAGCGCACCAACACCAAGGACAACACGCCGGGTGTGGTCAACGTAAAGGTTGTGCCGGGCAATACGGTCGATGTGATCGTCGCTGCCAAGGGTGGCGGTTCGGAAGCCAAGAGCAAGTTCGCCATGCTCAACCCCTCCGATTCCATCGTTGACTGGGTGCTCAAGACCGTGCCGACCATGGGCGCTGGCTGGTGCCCGCCGGGCATGCTCGGTATCGGCATCGGCGGCACCGCCGAAAAGGCGATGCTGCTGGCCAAGGAATCGCTGATGGAGCCAATCGACATCACCGATCTGCAGGCCCGTGGCGCCTCCAACCGTGCCGAAGAGCTGCGCCTGGAGTTGTACGAGAAGGTCAATGCGCTCGGTATAGGCGCGCAGGGCCTGGGCGGCCTGACCACGGTGTTGGACATCAAGGTCAAGGATTTCCCGACTCACGCCGCCAATCTGCCGATCGCGATGATCCCGAACTGTGCGGCTACCCGCCATGCGCACTTCACCCTGGATGGCAGCGGCCCGGTGATGCTGGACCCGCCGTCGCTGGAAGACTGGCCGAAGCTGACCTACGACTCCTCCAAGGGCACCCGCGTCGACCTGGACAACATCACCCCGGAAGAAGTGGCTGCATGGAAGCCGGGCCAGACCTTGCTGCTCAATGGCAAGCTGCTGACCGGTCGCGACGCCGCGCACAAGCGCATGGTGGAAATGCTCAACAAGGGTGAGCAGCTGCCGGTGGACCTGAAGGGCCGCTTCATCTATTACGTCGGCCCGGTTGATCCGGTGCGTGACGAAGTGGTGGGCCCGGCCGGCCCGACCACCGCGACCCGCATGGACAAGTTCACCCGCCAGATCCTGGAACAGACCGGCCTGTTGGGCATGGTCGGCAAGGCCGAGCGCGGCCCGGCCGCGATCGAAGCGATCCGCGACAACAAGTCGGCCTACCTGATGGCGGTTGGTGGCTCGGCCTATCTGGTGTCCAAGGCGATCAAGGCCTCCAAGGTCGTCGGTTTCGCCGACCTGGGCATGGAAGCCATCTACGAGTTCACCGTGCAGGACATGCCGGTGACCGTGGCGGTGGATTCCACCGGCGAGTCGGTGCATAAGACTGGTCCGCGCGAATGGCAGGCCCGCATTGGCAAGATTCCGGTGATCGTCGAGTAATCGATTGCTGTCACTGGTGATGCCACGACGGCCCGGGCTATGCTCGGGCCGTCGTTGTTTCCAGGGATTGTCCGATGCGCAGGTTCCAATGGATGCTGGCTATTGTGGTGTTGTCCTTGCTTGCAGGCTGCGCGAGCGGCGGTGGAGGTTGGGGTGACGCGCCGCGCAATGACCCCGCAGCCTGCGTCAGCTATTGCCAGAATGCTTACAAGCTCTGCAGCGCCAACCCGAGCAGCTACGGCGATTGCGGTGAAGCGAACCGCAGCAACCAGTGCGACAAGATCACCAATCCGGAGCTGCGCGGTGCCTGCCAGACCTCGCAGGCGTTCTGCCAGAACCGGTCAGCCGCGTCGGTGTGTGGTGAGCGCTTGAACAGCTGCATGAACAGCTGCAACTGAGCCTGCCGGCACCGGCAGCTCAGTCTGTAGTGCCGAGCCATGCTCGGCAGTGGCTTTCCAGGGAAGGCACAAATCATCAGCTTCGCGGCTTACGCCGCTCCCACAAGCTTGGCGTCTTGGTTGGTTAGAATGCACTTTCTTCCGCCGGGAACTCAGCGCATGTCGGTTGTTTTGTACGGATCGCAAAGTACAGCGTCGTTGGTGGTGCACTGGTTGTTGATCGAGCTCGGTATTGAGCATGAACTGCGCCAGCTCGACTTTGAACGCGGCGAGCAGAAGTCAGCGGAGTTCCTGGCGATCAATCCTGCCGGCCGCGTACCAGCGTTGATCATCGATGGTCAGGTGCTGACCGAGTCCGCTGCCATCGCCATGCAGTTGGCCGATCTGCACCCGCAGGCCGGCTTGGCACCCGCGCCGGGCACGTGGGCACGCGGTGACTACTACCGTTGGATATGCTTCTGCGTGTACACCTTGATGCCGGCCTACCGCGCCTGGTTCTACCCGCTGGAGCCGGCAGGAGAATCGAATGCGGAGGAGGTCAAAGCGCGTGCACGCGTGCAGCTGGAAACAGCTTGGCAGCAGATGGCTGATCACCTGGCTGCGCAGGGCCCCTACGTTCTGGGCGAACAGCTGAGCGTCGTCGATTTTATGTTGACGATGCTGATGCGCTGGAGCCGCAATATGCCGCGGCCTACCGACACCTGGCCGGTGCTCGCTGCGCATGCGGCGCGGATGAAGGCTCGGCCAGCATTTGCCGAGGTTTATCGGCGCGAGGGGATCAGTGATTGGTTGTGAGAGCGGAAAGGCGGAGCTTGTAGGCAGCTGTGGTTTCGCGGCTTAAGCCGCTCCCACAACCGATCGAGCGCAAGGAACTCAATCGACGTGGTCGTCGAACTTGCGTCCGCCCTGGAATGGCATCAGGTGCTGTTTGATGATGCCGTTTGGCACCGTCTCCAGTTTCATGACGCCATATTCCTGCGGCCATTGGGCTTGATCGCGCGGTAGCTTGAAGGTGCCCATCAATATGTCCACCAGCGGCAGGTGGATGGCGTAATTGACGTCGATGTACTCCTGCTGCCGGGCGTGATGCCAGTGGTGGTAGCGCGGCAGCACCAGCAGGTACTCCAACCAGCCGAAGCGGATGCCAAGGTTGGCGTGTGCCAGCACCGCCTGCAGGCCGACCAGGATCACGTAGGCATTCACCGCCGAGGTCGAGAAGCCGAGGATCAGCAGCGGCAGCAGTACCGCGCTGCGGGTCAGCACGATCTCGACAAAATGCACGCGCGAGCCGGCCAGCCAATCCATGTGCCGGCTGGAGTGATGCACGGCGTGGAAGCGCCAGAGCCAGGGAATGTTGTGATACGCGCGGTGCAGCAGGGCTTGTGCCATGTCGGCGACGAAGACCGCGATCAGGAACTGCGCCCACACCGGCAAGGACTGGATGGCAGCCTTCAGGGAGGGGAAGGCGGCCAGCCCGGCGATGGTCGAGGTAGAGGCGGTCACCAGGATCAGGATGAACTGCACCAGCACGTGGCTCATGAAGAAGTAGGCCACATCTGTGCGCCAGCCAGGACGTAGCGGCGATAGCGCGCGCTTGCCCAGATAGCGCTCCAGTGGCACGAACACCAGTGCTGAGAAGAACAGCGACAGCACGAACCAATCCAGCCCCAGTGAGTAAGGGGTATTGCCGATGGCATCGAACTGCACGTTAGTCCCGCCCAGCAGCACCGCCGCGGTTGCCGTGCCCACGCCCAAGGTGGCGATGCGCTTGTTGCGATCACGCAGGATCGCGACGGTGCCCATGATGAAGGCGGCCGCCAGGCCAACCAGCAGCAGATGACGGGCAAACTGTTCGTTGTAGACGGCGCGGAACTCGCGGCTGGTCAGCAGTTCGGGGAAATGGAAGCAGGCGACGGCCAGCAGGCTCAAGACCCCAAGCAGCGCGGAGCCGTAGGCAAAGAATGAGCGGCGGGTACGGACCATTGCGGACTTCCTGTCTTTGATCGGCCGATTCTGCCTGCGTCTGCTGAACGGGGAAAGTGGTACGGGAGCCCGGGACGGCCTGCTTCACGCTGGCTGTGCACTTATGGCGGTAGCTTGATGTGCATCAGGCACGGGCACGGGCACGGCATGTGCTTGTGCGCTGGGCCTTCCGGGAATGATCTGGAGTGAATGGATGAGCGGATTGACGGTTCCGGTGAACGCGGCTGATCACATCCAGGGCAACCTGGATGCGCCGGTCGTGCTGGTTGAATATGCCGACTACCAATGCCCCTATTGCGGCGAGGCATTTTCGCTGGTCAAGCGCCTGCAACAGCGCTTTGGCGAAAGTTTGTGCATGGTGTTCCGCAACTTCCCGTTGGTGCAGGCGCACCCGCAGGCGTTGCCTGCGGCGATCACCGCTGAGTACGCCGCCGCTCACGGTAAATTCTGGGAGGCGCATGACGCATTGTTCCGCAGCCAGCAGCAGCTGGGTGAGGTGGTCTACCGCGAGTTGATGCGTGAATTGGGCTTGCCGGAAGATGGGCTGGCTGCAGCGATGGACGACAGCAATAGTCTGCTTCGGATACAGCGCGATATCGAGAGCGGCATGCGCAGCGGCGTCAGTGGCACGCCGACGTTCTTCATCAATGGCGTGTTGTTCCAGCCGAGGCAAAGCTTCGAAGAGCTTTACGAAGCCATTGTCCAGGCCAGCGCCAAGCGCAGCTGAGGGTGCTTGGCGCACGCAGCTGCGGCGCCAGGGCGGGCGTCGCAGTTGCCTTGGCTCAGTCGATCAGGCCGAGCACGGTTTCCGGCGGGCGGCACAATGCGGTGCCCTTTGCGGTGCGCACGATCGGGCGATTGATCAGCGTCGGGTGCTGGCTCATTGCTTCGACCAGTGCAGCCTCGTCATCAAGTTTGGCGGCCAGCCCAAGCTCGGCGTAGGCGGCCTCCTTGCTGCGCAGCAGGTCACGGGCCGGCATGCCCATGGCGTCCAACAGCGTGCGCAGCTGCGCGGCCGAAGGCGGGTTGTCGAGGTAGTTGATGACCTCGACGTCGACGCCGGCTTCCTGCAACAGCGCCAGTGCGCCGCGCGAGTTGGAACAGCGGTTGTTGTGCCAGATGGTCGCTTTCATTGCTCAGAACCACTCCAGCAGGGACACACCAAGGCCGATGTAAGTCGCCCGGTGGTTGTAGTCGATCATGCTCTCGCCGTAGCCATCGAATACCTGCACATGGCCGCGCAGCAGCTTGTTGATCGGGAAGCCGTAGTCCATCTGCAGCGAGCCATGCGAGCGATCACCACTGCGCAATGAATGGCGGCCGGTGATGGCCAGCTCGTGGCCGTTGCGGTTGTAAACCAGGGTGGCGTCGCCCCGGCCCATGTAGTCCTCGATATCCGGGTTGTTGTCGTCGCTGCGACCTTCCGGGATGCGGTACCACGGGCGCAGCATGATGGCCCAGTTCTCTCGATCCAGACCGACGTTCATCACCACCCGGTTCCAGCTGCGCGAGAGTGGATCGCTGCGGCCGTTGGACTGATGGTTGAGGCTGAAGCCGGTCATGCGGCCGTTCCAGCCGAACAGCGAGTAGCCGTTGCGGAAGGTCAACATCACTTCCGGCTCGTAGTTGGTCTCGCGGAACGGGCGCGACAGTTCGCTGTTGTAGGCCTGCCAGCGCGAACTCTGGGTATAGCCAACCCAGATGTCGCCGTTGTCGCCGAACAGGTTCTCGGTGACCTTGGTCTTGAAGCTGAGCTGGAATTTCAGCTCGGTGCTGTCCAGCTCCTCGGCCTGGGTGACGGTGTTGTTGGGGTTGGGCGAGTGCGGCATCTCGTTGGGCTTGCTGCTCCAGAAGGCAGGCAGCAGATACACCGGCTTGTACGCACGCAGCTGGAACAGGCCCAGTTTGGAGTCCTTGGCCAGCTCCCAACGGCTGTCCAGCAAGGAACCTCGGCCGGCGTTGGCGGCAGCGGAATCCAGTTCGTCATGCGCGAACAGCTCGTTGCGGCGCGGCAATGGCTCGTCCAGTTCCTTGGCGGTGGCCTTGGCCTCCTTGCGCGCCTGCAGGGCAGCGGCCGCAGCGGCATCTGCTGCGCGGGTGTCGGTCGGGGTACGGCCCAGTGCGTTGTCGTAGCAGGCCAGACGGGTGGCATCGGTCTCAAGCGCGAAGCAGGCCTGCGGCGAGGCGGGCGTCGGCATCGACTCCTGGGCAAGGGCGGTGGCGCTGGCGCCGCTCAGGATCAGCAGCAGGGCATGGGGAAGAGCTTGATTTCGCATGGGGTTCCATCCGGTCGCGGTGGGGTGGCCGGGCCGGAGGCAATCGGGGGAATTGCACGCCGGCAGCAGTGGCATTCTGGGGATTGTCGGTGATTCCCGGGTCGAGGTGGCGTTACGGCGAGCCTCAGAAGAACCAGGCAATGGCGAACACACCGACCATGGCGACTGCCAGGCCCAGCTTGAGTGCGACCCCGAGGACGATGCCCAGCCAGGTGCCGAGGCCGACCTTGGTAGCCTGGCCAAGCTGGCGGCCATGCAGGTATTCGCCGCCCAGCGCGCCCAGAAACGGACCAACAAACAGGCCAATCGGCATGAAGAACAGGCCGACCACCGTGCCTATCGCCGAGCCGATCAGGGCCAGCTTGCTGGCGCCCACCTTCTTGGCGCCGGCGATAGTGCAGATCACATCCACGATGATCGAGATGACGGTCAGTACGCCCAATACCACCAGTGGCAGCCAGCCCACCCGCTCGAATCCATCGCCCCAGGCCGCCAACAGAAGGCCGACGAAGACCAACGGTACCCCTGGCAGCGCAGGCAGGATGATGCCGGCGATGCCGACAAGGACCAGCAGGGCGCCGACCAGATAGAAGATGAATGAATAGTCCATGTGTACTCTGAAGGGGGTCGTATAGGGGTTGACTTTAATGCATGTGCCGGTGTTGCAATTTCGTTTGCCCCGAGTTAAGTTGCAGCCGCTGAGCTTGGCAAGGTCACCGTGAATCGTGGCCTGATGGGTAGATCCAAGGATTTGCTGCATCGTTGCACCTCGCTTCCTCCTTGCAACCAGCCGCCTTACCGGGCGTAACCATCAAACGAAAGAGCTACAGGGAGTAAGTCGAGATGTCTGATCGCGAAACCGGTACCGTCAAGTGGTTCAACGACGCCAAGGGCTTCGGCTTCATCAGCCGCGAAAATGGTGAGGACGTGTTTGTGCACTTCCGCGCCATCCAGACCGATGGCTTCAAAAGCCTGAAGGAAGGCCAGAAGGTCACCTTCACCGTTGTGCAGGGCCAGAAAGGCCTGCAGGCTGACGCCGTACAGCCGGCCTGATCCGGCGTTAGTGCAGCCAAAAGAAAGGCCCGCGCAAGCGGGCCTTTCTTCGTCAGCGCCAACGGTAGCGGCTCAGCGGATCACCACGCGGCCGTTTACCACGCGCACATAGGTGTTCTCGCGGATCCCGCCCAGGTCCTTCTGGTTGACCACGATCACGCGGCCATCGTCCATGCGGACCTGGATGTCATACGAGTTGCCGGTGACGTTCTGCTGGATCTTGTTGCCGGCCATGGCACCACCAACGGCGCCAGCGACGGCGGCGATGTTCTGGTTGCCCTTGCTGCCGCCGGTCTTGTCGGAAATCTCGTGGCCAGCCACGGCACCGACGATGCCGCCGAGGATGGCGCCGGTAGCGCTGGGAGCGGTGCGGCCGGAGGCGACGGTATCGATGCGGGTGACGATGCCGCAGTCGGTGCAACGGTTCTGGTTGTAGCCGTTGTTGTTGCCGTAGTTGCCACCATTGTTGTAGCCGCCGTTGTTGTAGCCACCACCGTAACCGGGGGAGGTGGCGCAACCGGCCAGCGCCAGACTGGCAATTGCGCCTGCAGCGATCAGTTGGATCTTCATGGTGTTTCTCCTTGCCAGATTGAAAGTGGGTACAGCTGAGTGACCAGCGGCGAAGATCCTGCGGTTTTGCATGTGAATGGAGGGCTAATCACATGTGAAAGCGCAGTTTGCTTACTTGAAGTCCTGATGGCACGACTTGCAGTCGCTGCCGATTTTTTGCACTGCAGCAGCCAGTGCCGCGCAGTCTGCCGGCGGCTTGGCCAGTGCATCGTTCAAGGTGGCACGATAGCGGCTGGCGTGTTGCTGGAAGCGCTCGTCATCGCGCAGGCCCGGGAACGCTGTCTCCAGATCATTGGCCAGTGCGCGCAGGGTTTGCAGGCGTGGCGTGCTGTCGGTGACGCTGCAGCGGTTCTGCTTCTGGCTCTCGCCCAGCAACTGGGCCTGTTTGGCCATGACCGTCATCAGACTGTCCGGGAAGTGATCCTGGCGGGCCTGGATGGCGCGCATCCCCATCACGGTGGCAATCACGCCGATGAGCAGGCCGGCGAGCAGGACGAACAGGTAGCGCGAGGCTTTGGACGGGGGACGGGCGGGTGCAGGGTCGGACATTGCGTTGGCTCCAGGCTACGTGGCAAAAGGGTTCGACTGCCAGTCATTATGCAGCGGGCCGAGCGAAGCCCGTGTCATCGTGCCACCGGCTGGCTCGCCGCAGGTCCGGGGCAGGCCGTAAAATGCGCCGATGAAAGAAGAATTGCGTGAGCGCTTTGCCGGTATCGACCGGTTGTACGGGGCCGGCACCATCACCCACCTTAGCGGCTGCAAGGTCGCCGTGGTCGGTATGGGCGGGGTGGGCTCGTGGATCGTGGAGGCGCTGGTGCGCTCGGCGGTCGGCCATCTGAGCCTGATCGACGCCGATGATATCTGCGTCTCCAACACCAATCGTCAGCTGCCGGCAATGGCCGGGCAATACGGTCGGAACAAGTCTGTGGCGATGGCTGAACGCTGCCGTGCGATCAACCCGGATGTCCAGGTCGAGGCGGTGGAGTCGTTCCTGACCCCGGCCAATATGGCCGAGCTGCTGGATCGCGGCTTCGATCTGGTGATCGACGCCTGCGACAGCTTCCGGGTGAAGGTGGAAACCATCGCCTGGTGCCGCCGCCGCAAGCTGCCGATGATTACCATCGGCGCGGCTGGCGGGCGTACCGATCCGACCTTGGTGCGGGTGCGCGACGTGTCGCGGACCGAGCACGACGCGATGATGGCGCTGATCCGCAAGAAGCTGCGCAGTGAGTTCAACTTCCCCAAGAGCGCAAAGCGCTATTTCGGCGTGCCGGCGGTGTATTCGCTGGAGAACGTGAAGTACCCACAGGCCGACGGCAGCGTCTGTGGCATTCGCCCGAATCTGGGCCCGGACGAGGCCTTGAAGCTGGATTGCGGCGGCGGCCTGGGCGCAGCAACGCATATCACTGGTGCGTTTGCGTTTGTGGCGGTAGGCAAGGCGCTGGAGATGCTGTTGAAGAGCCGCGCATAAAAGCAGGCGGACTTGTGGGAGCGGCTTTGGTTTGTAGGAGCGGCGTAAGCCGCGAAGCTGGCCGTCTATCCGGGTAAGCATCAGCTTGCAACCTCGGGGTGCTGCAGTTCAGAGATTTGCAGCGGCTCAGGGTGTACGAACTTCGCGGCTTACGCCGCTCCTACAAAATCGTTGCGCGTCGTTATTGGAGCTTGAACAGCCGCTTGGCATTGGCGGTAGTCTGCGCAGCGATATCACTGGCCGGCTGCTGGCGCAGCTCGGCGACGGTATCGAGGATCTGCCGTAACCGCGCGGGCTCGTTGCGTTGGCCGCGGATACCAGCATCCGGCTGATCCGGAGCATCGGTTTCCAATAACAGAAATTCAAACGGCATCTGCGTCACCAGGCCGCGTAGCCGGTTGGCGCGCGGGTAGGTGATGGGGCCGCCCAGGCCAATCATGAAGCCCAGGTCCCATAGTTGCCTGGCCTGCTCTGGACTGCCGGAAAAGCTATGCACCACGCCGCTGAGCCCGCCAACGCGGCGGATGCGCAGGATCACTTCATCCAGGGCACGGCGTGCATGCACGATCAGTGGCAGCTGGGTATCGCGAGCCAGCTCCAGTTGGCCTTGGAAGTACAGGCGTTGCGCTTCCGGGTCCAGATTGTCGACAAAGAAATCCAGCCCGCATTCACCGATGCCGCATGGCTTCTCGCGCTCCACCCAGTCGCCCAGCTGCTGCAGATGCTCGGAGCGGTGCTCGGGCAGGAACATGGGGTGCAGGCCGTAGGCCGGATGCAACCCGGCGTCGGCCGCGCAGACCTCGCGCAGCTTGGGCCAGCTGGCCGCAGTCACCGCCGGCACAATCTGCACGCCCACGCCGGCAGCGCCGGCGCGGGCGATCACCGCCTCGCGGTCGATGTCGAATTCGGCTGCATCCAGATGGCAGTGGCTGTCGACCAACTGCACGGCTCAGCGCTTGCCAGGCAGTATCGGCGGCTCGGCTGGGTCCTTGCGTCGCTTCCAGTTGGCGAGCAGCAAGGTGCTCAGGCCAAACAGGATTTCATCGACAAACGGGATCGGGTCGGGCAGCAGCATGCTGATGACAAACAGCGCACCGGTCAGCTTGAACAGGGTGGGGTAACGCAGCTTGCGCGCCCATTCCAGAAACGGCGACAACATCATGCTCGACATGGCGTATCCAGATGAAGAGGGGTTCAGACTGCCCTGTCGGAGCAGGGCCAGCAGGCTGAATATTGCGACGAGTTAAGTGATTTCGATAGGGTAACTACAGAAATACTGGCCTCTGTTCAGCTTATCCATGCTGGAATCCCCCCAACACACACGCGGCCAGCCGCACGGAGACAGAACATGAAGAGCACAACCACGACCGTTTTGGTTGCCGCCGGCGCGTTGCTGGTAGGTGGCATCGCCACCGCCGCCTTCATGCAGGGCCGCGACAAGGCCAGCACCGCACCTCTGGTGGAGGGCGCGCGCCCGGTGCTGGACAACTCACCACTGGTGGACGATGCCGCTGTCACCGGCAAGGTGGAAACCCCGGCCGAACCGCAGCTGCAGTACGCGGACGTGCTCAAGGTTGCTCCGGTCACGCAGAAAGAGCGCGTCTACGGCACCGTTACCGGCAGCGATCCGATCCGTGAAACGTCGACCACCAGCACGCCGCATGAAGTCTGTGAGGACGTTGTGGTGCAGGAGCGTCTGCCCGAGCGTGACGGCAATGTCGGCGGCACCGTTGCCGGTGCCGTCATCGGTGGCCTCTTGGGCAACCAGGTTGGTGGTGGCAACGGCAAGAAAGCAGCCACCGCTGCCGGTGCCGTCGCAGGTGGCTTGATCGGCAATCAGGTCGACAAGCGTCACGTCGGTGGCCGCGTGGTCAACCGCACCGAGCGCCAGTGCCATACCGAGCAGCGCAGCGCCGAGTCCAGCCGCATCACCGGCTACAACGTCAGCTACCGCAAGCCCGATGGCAGCACCGGCACCATGCGCATGGACAGCCGTCCAGGTGAGCGCGTGTCGCTGGGCAATGCCAACCAGACCATCGGTTACGACGTGACCTATCGCTACGAGGGCGCGGAGAAAACCGTGCGCATGCAGGACAAGCCGGCCAGCGATCGCCTGCCGGTAATCGACGGCCAGCTGGTGACGCAGACCGCGGCTATGGCGCCGGCGGCAAACCGCCAGTAACCATTGCAAGTCGTAAAACTGCTCACTTCAGCAGTTGAGTCACCCGGAATCCGATGCCAGACCTCTGGCATCGGATTTTTTTATTGTTTTGTTGGAGCGGCGTAAGCCGCGAAGCCCACACGCTATCAGGTGGTGCGAATACCTCTTTAGGGAGCGAGCATTGTCAGCTTCGCGGCTTGCGCCGCTCCCACAAACAAGTGCCAGCAAGCTAGCGCCGGTTTGACCGGCAGGGGTGGCCGGCGCAAGCTCAGCGTCCTTGCTTGCCGCACACAGGAATCGGGATGAGTGTCTTCGATCTGCGACTGGAAACCGAACGCCTGCTGTTGCGCCCGCCAGCAGCCGAGGATTTCGACACTTTCGCTGCGTTCTGTGCTGATCCGCAGACCATGCAGCATCTTGGTGGCGTGCAGCTGCCTTCGGTCGCGTGGCGCAGCCTGGCGGCGCTGACCGGTAGTTGGCAGCTGCTCGGCTATTCGATGTTCTCGGTGATCGAGAAAAGTAGCGGGTGCTGGATCGGCCGGGTCGGGCCCTGGCAGCCGCATGGCTGGCCAGGCACGGAAGTTGGCTGGGGCATTGCCTCCCAGTTCTGGGGCCGTGGTTACGCGCCGGAGGCGGCACGAGCGAGCATCGACTGGGCCTTCGATACACTTGGCTGGAAGGACGTGATCCACACGATCGAACCGGCCAATACCAACTCGGTGGCGGTAGCGCGCAAGCTGGGTTCGAGCTTGCTGCGGCAAGCGCGATTGCCAGCGCCCGCCGATATCGAGGTGGATGTGTGGGGGCAGTCCCGGCAGCAGTGGATGTCACAGCGCTGAGAACCCGTTTTTGCTGCGGTCGCAGCTTTACCGAAGCACCCGTGATCCGTTCAGATGGATGCTGTCGTCTGCCAGTTCGGTAGCGGGGAGCGGATCAGTGAGTGTTTCGGGTGCTGGGTTGCGGGTGTATGGCATGTCCTCGTCGGGCAACTGCCACAAGGTGCGTTTGCTGCTGGAGCAGTTGGGCACGCGTTACGAATGGGTCGAGGTGAACAGAGCTGAAGGCCAGACCCGCACCCCAGAATTCCTCGCGCTCAATCCGAACGGAAAAGTGCCGCTGGTGCAGCGCTCCGACGGCCGGGTGCTGACCGAATCCAACGCCATCCTGTTCTGGTTGGCCGAAGGCACCCCGTTCTTGCCGACCGATGGTTGGCAACGGGCGCAGGCCTTGTCGTGGATGTTCTTCGAACAGTACAGCCACGAGCCTTATATCGCCGTCGCGCGCTTCATCAGCATCTGGACGCCAGCCGATTCTCCGCGTCGCGAAGACTTGCCACGCCTTCGTGAGCGCGGCCATGAGGCCTTGGTGGTGATGGAGCGCCACCTGCAGAACCAGCCGTGGTTTACCGGCGCTGATTACGGTGTGGCCGATATCGCTTTGTTTGCCTACACCTGCGTCGCCGAAGACGGTGGCATCGGTTTGTCGGCATATCCGGCGATCCAGCGCTGGCTGCAGGCTGTGCAGGCCCAGCCCGGCTTCATGCCGGTACTCGCGGGCTGAATCTTTGTTGTTGATGCTTGATTCCGTTGTCTCACTTGTCTGCTGTGGAGTCTGTCTGCATGTTTGCTCGTGTACCGAATCCCATTCCGGCCCGCATGAAGGGCCTGAACCGCGCTGAGATCTGCGACACCAATTTCATCGAATTCGTCAGTGCGCTTGCGCCGGGGCCGGATCAAGGTCCGCAGCCGGCTGCGCCGGTGTTGCCGGGCAGCGCCCTGGATGCACAAGGCTTTCGCGAGTTGTTCGAATCGCAGTTGATCAGTCGCCATCTGGACCTGATGGCGCGCGTGCTGCGTGTGCAGAACAAGGTCTTCTACACGATCGGCTCCTCCGGTCACGAAGGCAATGCCATGGTGGCGCGCGCCGCCCGGCATACCGATCCGGCCTTCCTGCATTACCGTTCCGGCGGCTTCATGGCCGAGCGCTTCCGCAAACTGCCGGGCATGGACCCGGTAATGGATTCGGCGCTGTCGTTCGCGGCCAGCAAGGACGACCCGGCCAGCGGTGGCCGTCACAAGGTGTGGGGCAGTAAACCCTTGTGGGTGCTGCCACAGACCTCGACCATCGCTTCGCACCTGCCCAAGGCGCTGGGCACGGCGATGGCGATCGAAGCCGGCAAACGACTGGGGCAGGGCCTGCCGATTCCCGATGACAGCATCACCATCTGTTCGTTCGGCGATGCCTCTGCCAACCACGCCACCGCCCAGACCGCGTTCAATGCGGCTGCCTGGAGCAGCTTCCAGAAGCTGCCGGCGCCGGTGCTGTTCGTCTGCGAAGACAATGGCATCGGTATCTCGGTGAAGACGCCTGAAGGTTGGATCGCCGAAAGCTTCCGCCACCGGCCGGGCCTGGATTACTTCCATGCTGACGGTCTGGATCTGGTCAACGGTTATGCCGACGTGGAGCGTGCAGTCGAGCATTGCCGGCGCACGCGGCGGCCGACCTTCCTGCACCTGCGCACCACTCGCCTGATGGGCCATGCCGGCACTGATTTCGAGATCGAGTGGCGGGCGCTGGAGGAGCTGTGTGCGGTGGAAGCGGGTGATCCACTACTGCGCTCGGCACAGGTTGCGGTGGAATCGGGGCTGATGGACAAGGCCGAAGTGCTCGCCCTGTACGAGCACACCCGCCAACGCTGTTTCGCCGCCGCCGAGGATGCCGACAAGCGCCCGCGCCTGACCGAGCTGCAGGATGTGATCGCGCCGCTGGCACCGTATACGCCGGACAGGGTGCAGGCTGAGGCGACACGTGCCGACTACGGCGAACGACGTGTGCAGGTGTTCGGCAGCGAGGCTGGCTTGCCCGAGAGCCAGCCGGGCAAGCACCTCGCAGTACAGATCAACCAGGCGTTGCACGACCTCTTCGCCAAGTACCCGGAATCTCTGTTGTTTGGTGAGGACGTGGCGCAGAAGGGTGGCGTGTACACCGTTACCAAGGGCCTGCAGAAAGCCTTTGGCCCACGCCGGGTATTCAACACTCTGCTCGACGAAACCATGATCCTGGGCATGGCCCAGGGCTTCGCCAATATGGGCATGCTGCCGTTGCCGGAGATCCAGTACCTGGCTTACCTGCACAACGCCGCCGACCAGGTTCGCGGCGAGGCCTGCTCACTGCAGTTCTTCTCCAATGACCAGTACCGCAATCCGATGCTGATCCGCATCGCCGGGCTGGGCTATCAGAAGGGCTTTGGCGGCCATTTCCACAATGACAACTCGATCACCGCCATCCGCGATATCCCAGGGCTGGTGGTTGGCTGCCCATCGCGTGGCGATGATGCCGCGGCGATGCTGCGTACGCTTGCTGCGCTGGCCAAGGTCGATGGGCGGGTCTGCGTGTTACTGGAGCCGATCGCGCTGTACATGACCAAGGACCTGTATGCGGCTGGCGATGGCCAATGGCTGTTCCCGTATCCGGCGCCGGATCAAGCACTGACGCTGGGTGAGGGCAGGGTGTATGGCGTGGGCAATGATGACCTGCTGATCATCAGCTACGGCAACGGCGTGCCGATGGCGCTGCGCGCGGCCAAGACCATCGAGGAGCTGCACGGCTGGAAAGTGCGGGTGGTCGATCTGCGCTGGCTGGTGCCGCTCAATGCCGCCTATATCGCCGGGCAGGCCAAGGGCGCGAAGCGCATCATCGTGCTGGACGAAGGTCGCCAGAGTGCCGGTGTGGGCGAGGGTGTGATCACCGCCCTGGTCGAAGCAGGCCATGGGCAGGTGCCGCTGCGCCGGGTGACCGGTGTGGATACCTATACACCGTTGGCTGGTGCGGCCTTGCTGGTGCTGCCGGGTGATGCGGATGTGGTGGCGGCAGCTGCGGAGTTGGTATGAGCCGCTAGCGCGGCTTGTTTGTAGGAGCGGCGTAAGCCGCGATGCTGGCAATGGCGATATCACCGGCATGCCCGCGACCTGACCGATCTGTGGCTTCGCGGCTTACGCCGCTCCTACAGCTGCGCTCCCTCCCTTTGGCGCAGCCAAGGGGAGGGTTGGGGTGGGGTTGGCTTTTGATGCCTGCAGGTACCGCCAGCTTCGCGGCTTACGCCGCTCCCACAATCATCTGAAGCTGTCGTCATCTCGCAGACAAACAAAACCCCGCCAAGGCGGGGTTTTGTCGTCATGCATCAGCAGCCAGATCAGCTATTGGCTTTCAGCTTGGCCAGGCGCAACCAAGTGTCGACCACGGTGTCCGGGTTCAGCGACACCGACTCGATGCCTTCCTGCATCAGCCACTCGGCCAGATCCGGGTGATCGGACGGGCCCTGGCCGCAGATGCCGACGTACTTGCCCTTGGCGCGAGCGCTCTTGATCGCCATCGACAGCAGCTTCTTGACCGCAGGATTACGCTCGTCGAACAGGTGCGCGACGATCGAGGAATCGCGGTCCAGGCCCAGGGTCAGCTGGGTCAGGTCGTTGGAGCCGATCGAGAAGCCGTCGAAGATTTCCAGGAACTCATCGGCCAGCAGCGCGTTGGATGGCACTTCACACATCATGATGATCTTCAGGCCGTTCTCGCCCTGCTTCAGGCCATTGGCGGCGAGCACTTCCACCACCTTGCGGCCTTCTTCCAGGGTGCGAACGAACGGGATCATCACCCACAGGTTCTCCAGGCCCATCTCGTTGCGCACGCGCAACACGGCCTGGCATTCCAGTGCGAAGGCCTTGGAGAAGCTCGGGTCGACGTAACGGCTGGCGCCGCGGAAGCCGATCATCGGGTTCTCTTCGTGCGGCTCGTAGTTGTTGCCGCCGATCAGGTTGGCGTACTCGTTGGACTTGAAGTCCGACAGGCGCACGATCACCGGGTTCGGTGCGACCGAGGCGGTCAGGGTGGCGATGCCTTCGGCCAGACGATCCACATAGAAGCTCACCGGATCCTTGTAGCCAGCAATCTTCTCGTCGATCTTCTTCTTGGTGGCAGCGTCCTGGCGGTCGTATTCCAGCAGCGCATTCGGGTGAATGCCGATGTGGCTGGCGATGATCATTTCCAGACGGGCCAGGCCGATGCCGGCGTTCGGCAGCTGGCCGAAGTCGAAGGCACGTTCCGGGTTGGCCACGTTCATCATGATCTTCAACGGTGCCGGTGGCATGTTGCCCAGATCGGTGGTCGTGCGGTCAAAGGCCAGCTTGCCGGCGTAGATGAAGCCGGTGTCGCCTTCGGCGCAGCTGACGGTCACTTCCTGGCCGTCCTGGATCAACTGGGTCGCATTGCCCGAGCCGACCACGGCCGGCACGCCCAGCTCACGCGCGATGATCGCGGCGTGGCAGGTGCGGCCGCCACGGTTGGTGACGATGGCAGACGCGCGCTTCATCACCGGCTCCCAGTCGGGGTCGGTCATGTCGGCGATCAGCACGTCGCCCGGCTGCACGCGGGCCATGTCGTCCAGCGACTTGACCACGCGGGCCACGCCAGCGCCGATCTTGGCGCCAACGGCGCGGCCTTCGGCAATGACTTCACCCTTTTCCTGCAGCGCATAGCGCTCGATCTGGGTGGCCTTGGCGCGCGACTTCACGGTTTCCGGGCGCGCCTGGACGATGAACAGCTTGCCGCTGACGCCGTCCTTGGCCCACTCGATGTCCATCGGGCGGCCGTAATGCTTTTCGATGACCAGCGCCTGCTTGGACAGTTCCTGCACGTCCTCATCGCTGATCGAGAAGGTGTTGCGCACCTCGACCGGGGTGTCTTCGATCTTGACGCGCTCGCCCGGGACGTCCGAATAGACCATGCGGATGGCCTTGGAACCCAGCGAACGGCGCAGGATCGCCGGCTTGCCGGCATGCAGGCTGGGCTTGTAGACGTAGAACTCGTCCGGATTGACCGCGCCCTGCACGACCATTTCGCCCAGGCCGACCGAGGAGGTGACGAACACCACATCGCGGAAGCCGGACTCGGTGTCCAGAGTGAACAGCACGCCGGAGGAGCCGACGCCCGAACGCACCATCAACTGCACGCCAGCGGACAGGAACACGTCTTCGTGCTTGAAGCCGTGGTGCACGCGGTAGGCGATGGCGCGGTCGTTGTACAGCGAGGCGAATACTTCCTTGACCTTGTGCACGACGTCGTCGGCACCGGTGACATTGAGGAAGGTTTCCTGCTGGCCGGCAAACGAAGCGTCCGGCAGATCTTCGGCGGTTGCCGAGGAGCGCACAGCTACGGCGATGTCACCGCCACCGTTCTCGGCGCTCAGCTTGGCGTAGGCGGCGCGGATGTCCTGGTCCAGCTGCGGCTGCAGCGGGGCATCGATTACCCAGCCGCGGATTTCCTTGCCGGCAACGGTCAGGGCGGCGACATCTTCCACGTCCAGCGTGGCCAGCTTGTCGAAAATGCGCTTGGACAGGTCGTTATGGGCAATGAAGTCCTTGAACGCTTCGGAGGTGGTTGCGTAACCACCGGGGACGGACACCCCCAGACCGGCAAGATTGCCGATCATCTCCCCAAGCGAGGAGTTTTTGCCACCTACGCGGGCCAGATCGGCCAAGCGCAGCTCATGCAACCACAGGATATTCTCGTTCAAGCGCGATGCTCCGTTGAGGCCATCGCCCGTGGCGGGCTTGGGATGGCCACGTCCGTAGGAAGAAGCCAATATGATGCAGTGCACACCGAAGCCGCACAAGCTTGTGACAATACTTTGTCTTGTGCTTGTCTTTTTTGGGACAGGCTAGGCCATCACGCTTGACCTGTGGTCAGGATCACACTCTGAAGGGAGCTTTCATGACGGCAATCCGGCCGGTTTTCTATGTTTCCGACGGCACTGGCATCACCGCCGAGACCGTTGGCCACAGCCTGTTGACCCAGTTCAATGGCTTCAGTTTCGTCACTGATCGCATGTCTTTCGTGGACGATGCCGACAAGGCGCATGAGGCGGCGGCGCGTATCCGGGCCGCCGGCGAGCGCTACCAGGTGCGCCCGATCGTGATCAGTTCCTGCGTCGATTCGAGCCTGGGTTTGATCCTGGAAGAGAGTGGCGCCCTTGTCCTGGATGTCTTTGCCCCATTCATCGGGCCGTTGGAAGAGGAACTCAGTTCCGCGCGCCATTCCAAGGTGGGGCAGGCGCACGGCATGGTCGACTTTGATACCTATCATCGCCGCATCAACGCGATGAACTTTGCGCTGAGCCACGACGATGGCATCGCGGTGAACTACGACGAGGCCGACGTGGTGCTGGTGGCGGTGTCGCGCGCCGGCAAGACCCCGACCTGCATCTACCTGGCGCTGCACTACGGCATCCGCGCGGCCAATTACCCATTGACCGAGGAAGACCTGGAGCAGGATCGCTTGCCACCACGCCTGCGTCCGTACCGCAACAAGCTGTTCGGGCTGACCATCGATCCCGAGCGACTGCAGCAGATCCGCCAGGAGCGCCGCCCCAATTCGCGCTATGCCAGCTTCGAGACCTGCAAGCGCGAAGTCACAGCAGCCGAGACCATGTTCCGCATGGAGCGCATCCCGACCCTGAGCACTACCCACACCTCGATCGAAGAGATCTCCAGCAAGGTACTGAGCACCCTGAGCCTGCAGCGCGAGATGTTCTAAGCCAAGGATCACCGGTAGTGGGGGGGGGGGGGGGGGGGGGGGGGGGGGCGGGGGGGGGCGGGCTGGGGGGTGGGGGTGGGGGAGTGTGGGGGCGGGGGGCGGGCGGTCGCGGGGGGGGGCGC
>NZ_JBRRDY010000052.1:0-20246 GCF_056759935.1 Stenotrophomonas sp. STEN035 | reverse complement strand
TGTTCTCTCGCCCCCCCCCGCCCCCCCCGCGCCATCTTCCTCTCCTCCTGGGCCCCCCGCGCCCGGGGGCGCCCGCCCCCCCCCCCCCCCCCCCCCCCCCCCCCCCCCCCCCCCACTACAGGTGGTGCTTCACCGCAACCAACCCGCCAACTGCTCGCGCGACAGCTTGCCGCGACGCGCTGTATCCAAGGCATTGAACTCATCAGCCAGGGCCGGATTTGCCTGTGCTTCCTCACGGCTGATGAAACCATCGCCATCCACATCCATTGCGTCGAAATCGATGCGGTAATTGCCGATCACGCTGTCCGGCTGGATCGATCGCACGGTGACCTGGGCCTGATCGGTGGGCATCAAAATCTGCGTGGAATGGGTGACCTTGCCAGTCGCCAGCGATTGCTCGCGCACATGCACCGGCGCATCGTTCAACGGCATGCTGACGGCTGGCTCAGGGCGCGGCACGGTCTGGGCGTTGGCGGCAACGGGCAGCAGGATGGCGAACGCCAGCGGTAGGGCAATACGAAGCGCGGACATGGCACGACTCATCGGTGGTGGAAACAGGGCCGCCACGCGGGTGGCGGCAGTTGTGATGGTAGTGCGCAGCAGCTGAACGGGCGAGCCGCTCAGCCGGGGATGAATGGGAAGACAAGTTTCAGCAAGCCCTTCAAACCACCTTCGGCGGTAGAGCTGATCGCCTTTGCGCCCAGGCTGTTGAGCGCGCGACGCAGATCGACCCAACGCAGTTGGGTGACGTCCTTTTTCAGCAGGTCGGCGACTTCTTCCGAGGCCGGGGCCAGCTTCTTCAAGGCATCCAGCGTGGCCTGCGGATCGGGCTGCAGGTAATTCCAGCGTTCGGCGATGTTGAGCAAGGTGTCGAAACGCACCGCCACCACTTCGCGATTGCGCTCGTAAACCGGGATCGCACCGACATCGAGAATGGCCTGCTCGAAGCGCTGGGCATCGTCGGGATGCTCGATGCGGACGGCAAGAAAGCCTTCTTTGCGACTGCGCTCGCTCACGTGTTTGGCCCCGGAGCGCAGGTTGGCCTCGGTCAGCACTGCCGCTACGATGCGCTGCAGGGCGGCTTCACCTTCTTCCGGTACCAGCGCCCGCCAGCGCGCATAACCATCGCGGCGCAGGCCTTTGACCTTGGCCGGGGTGACCCGCAATTGCAGCGCGACCGAAGCATTGGAATCGCTGCGATTGATCGCGCCATCGCGTTCGATCAATACGAAGATCAGCAGTTCAAGATCACGCTTGGTCAGCGACTGGAAACCCTGCATCAGGGTCAGTCGCAGAAACTCATTGCCGAAGCTGGCCGGGTCCTTCAGTTCGATGCTGTGCATTGCGGTTCCTCCCATGGCCTACAGCATGCCTGATATGGATTGCAGCAGCTGAGACTGGCGCTTTCAGGGTTTGGCTGAGGGTTGCAAACCGTATTCACGGCCGGGACGGTCGGCCTGGAAGGTTTCCACCGCACCACGGTCCTGCAGGGTGACGAAGACCTGGCGGCCGTCGCTGCCGCCAAAGGCGAGATTGGTCGGTTTGCGGCCCTTGAGCGGCACTTCGCGCAGCAGCTTGCCATCCGGCGCTACCACCGCAACCACACCGGCGTCGTAACGGGCGATATAGAGATTGCCGTCGGCGTCGCAGCGCATGCCGTCCATGCCGTAGTCATCGAAACGGATCAGCAGGCGCTTGTTGCTGATGCTGCCGTCGGCGGCGCGGTCGTAAACCCAGACATTGCGCTGCACGCTTTCGTTGACGTACAGGCGTTGGCCGTCCGGGCTGACCTCGATGCCATTGGTGGTGCCCATACCAGATTCGAGCAGGTGCACGCTGCCATCGCGGTCGATGCGCCACAGCTGACCATCATCGGCTTTGGCCCAGTTGGGATCACTGGCGTAAAGCGTGCCGTCGGGAGCGAGGGCGATGTCGTTGGGCTGGTGCGCGTTTGGAAGATGCGCGAACACGCTGACATTGGTTGAGCCCGGCGCCACGCGCAGGATGTTGTGGCGCGGGTAGTCGGCGATATACATCGTGCCATCACTGCCGAAGCGGATGCCGTTGCCTATGCTGCCTTCTGGCAGGGTGAGGAACAGCGTTGCCTTGCCGGTTTCATCAACACGGCCGATGGTGCCGTCTTTGCCGAGGTTGACCACGTACAGTGCGCCATCCGGGCCGGTCGCCGGGCCTTCGATACCGCTGGTGAAGGTGCCATCGCTGACGTGGTCGCGGGCGACGAAGGTGTCGGCGGCCAGCGCAGTGCTGGACAGCGTGACGAGCGCGAAAGCGGCAATACGGGCGCGGGTGATCTGGCGGGCGATGGCGGCGACTTCCGTGTGGGTGGAAGCGCGAGTGTGCCAGAGGCTTGGGGTGGAGCGTGGGTGTGGTTGCGTGGGCAACTTTGGAAGCGGGGCTGTCTTGGCTTTTTGCTCTTGGCTTTGGCTTCGGCTTTGGCCTTGGCCTTGGCCTTGGCCTTGGCCTTGGCCTTGGCTTTGGCTTTGCTGTAGCTCCCTTCTCCCGCATGCGGGAGAAGGTGCCCGGAGGGCGGATGAGGGCGCTTTGGCTTTGCTATTGCTGGCTTTGCGAGAAGCAAAGCACAAGCTGGAAGGGCAGGCAAAGGCTGCCCTCACCCCAACCCCTCTCCCGTAGACGGGAGAGGGGCTTCAATCAAAGGCCCTTGGCTCTTGGGGTCACGAATACGGTGATTTCCTCACGGTCGTGATACAGCTGCTTGGCGCGGATGGTCAGCGGCTTGTCAGCCTTTTCGGCAAACAGATCCAGGCATAGGCGCGTCTCATCCCAGCGCTTCTTCATCGGCAGCTTGAGGTTGAAGATGGCGTGCTTGCACCAGCCTTCGCGCAGCCAGGTGCCCATGCGTTCGGCCACGCGGCGTGGCTGCTCGACCATGTCGCAGACCATCCAGTCCAGCGGCGTTTCCGGCTGCCAATGGAAACCATCGGCACGCAGGTGCTCGACCAGGCCGGTATCCAATACATGCTGGCGCAGCGGGCCGTTGTCGATGCTGTTCACGCGCAGGTGCTGACGGGTCAGTACCCAGGTCCAACCGCCAGGCGCAGCGCCCAGGTCGGCCGCACGCATGCCCGGCACCACCAACGCTTCGCGTTCTTCCGGTGTAAGCAGGGTCATGAAGGCTTCTTCCAGCTTCAAGGCCGAACGCGAGGGCGCATCCGGCAGCAGCTTCAAGCGCGGAATACCGAGCAGCCACGGTGCGCTGTCGCGGGTATCGGAGACGCAAACGAAGGCATGCGTGCCATCGACGAACACCACATGCAGGCGCGGCAGCTTGCCGTTGGGTTTGTCTGTGAGCAGGCCGCCTTTGCGCAGCGCCGGGCGCAGCGCATTGCCGAAGGCGCGGGCCAGGCCGGCCAGCGGCTTGCCGGCATCCGAATCGGGGTGCTCCACCCACAGATCACCAAACCGCTGCTGGCCTTCCAGCGCGGCGATGATCGGGGTGATGCGATCGCTGGCATCGAGCTGCGGCAGTTCGGCCAGCACGCGTAGCTTCTGGCGGGCGAAGATCAGCTCGCGCCAGGGCAGGCGCTGGTCCAGTGCTTGGGCCTCATCGGTGACGAACACCACATAGCCATCATTGCGCTGGGTGCGGGCGTAACCGGCAATGCCGGCATGGCCGGCACGGTCGTTCAATTCGCCGGCCAGTTCCGGTTCAAAGCCTTGGCGGCAGTAGCAGAGCAGGCCGGTCATGGAAATCCTTGGTTTGTTGCGGGTGGGCTTCTCCTTCTCCCGCCGGGAGAAGGTGCCCGTAGGGCGGATGAGGGTAGGTGACGCTTCGGTAGCAGACTGTATGAGAACTGCCGGACCCTCACCCCAACCCCTCTCCCGGTGGGAGAGGGGCTTTATGGTCAGTAGCGTGCGCCGTCGTTCTTGCCATAGCTGTGCAACACGGCGCGGGCGTCGTCGCGGTTGATGCCTTGTACGACCTCGATGCCACGCTTGTTCAGCTCACCGGCCCAATCGGCCGGCAGCGGGCCTTCGTCGAACGGGGTGAGTTCTTCCACGTCAGTGGCGCAGGCGCCAATCAGCAGGCGGTCGATGCCGGCCCAGACGGTGGCGCCGTAGCACTGGCAGCAGGGTTGCGAGGACGTAGCCAGGGTGATTGGCGACAGCAGCGCGTTCAGGCGCGGGGTGTTGAGCTTCTGCTGGGCCAGCATATAGGCCATGTTTTCGGCATGCGCCAACGAGGTGGCGTGCGGCACCACCCGGTTCACCGCGGCGGCGATCACCTTGTGGTCCGGGCCGAATACCACCGCGCCAAACGGGCCACCACTGGCGTGTTCAACGTTCAGCCGCGACAGCTCGATGGCCAACGCCACCTTGTCCGCATCGCTGGTATAGGCGCGGTCGCAGTTGACGGCGTCGTGGATCCAGACGGGGAGGGTGAGGTGAACCTGGGCGTGCAGCATGATGATGACCGGCGTTGTGGCAAAAAACGGCGGTCAGTTTAGCGGACTGGGGGGCTGGGCTGGCTTTGGGCTCGGGGGCTGTTCAGGTGCGAGGGTCGGCCGAGCACGCTGACGTTGAGCGGAGCCGCACTCAGCCCCTCCCCTTTGGCGAAGCCAAGGGGGAGGTTGGGAGGGGGTTGGCTTTTGCTTGTGGGTTTGGGATTGACGCGAAAAGCACCCCTCCCCAACCCTCCCCTTGGCCTTCGGCCAAAGGGAGGGAGCGAAGCGCTTAGAACTCCGCACCCACCGTCATGAAGATCTGCCGCGGGGCGCTGGCATGGATGGAATAGCGGGTGCCCTTGGGATCGGTCGGGGCAAACGAGCTGAGCTGGCCGGCGTAGCGCTTGTTGGTCAGGTTGGTGACGTTCAAGGACACCTTGACGTTCTGCAGGCCCAGGCCGGGGCCGAAGCTGTAGCCGCCGCCGGCATCGAAGGTGGTCACGCCCGGCACCGACTGGTCGTTGGTATAGGTGTAGTAGCGCTTGCCGGTGTACTTGGCGCGCAGGCTGGCGAACCAGCCGTCACGGTTCCAGCTCAGCTCGCTGGAGGCCATGCGCTGTGGCGTATCGACGGTGATCTTGCCGGCCACCGGCACGATCGCACCGCCGGAGATGTAGTCGTCCTCGTAGGTGGTCTTGTTCCAGGACAGCGCGTTGTACCACTGCAGGCCCTGCACCGGCTTGAGGATGAAGGTCAGCTCCGCGCCCTGGCTCTTCACCGAGCCGACGTTGATGAAGCGGGTGATGCACTCCGGACGCGTGCCGACTTCGATGCTGGTGCAGGGGTTAAGCGAGAGCAGGCGGTTGTCGAACATCACGTGGTACGCAGCCAATGAAGCCTGGTACTTGCTGCCGAAGGTGCGGAAGCCGGCCTCGAAGGTCTTGGACTTCTCCGGTTCCAGGCCAGCGCTGGCAGCAAAGGACTCGGGCGAGACCTGCAGCGGGCCGCCGCTGCCGCCGCCGACGAAGGCGGCGATGTTCTCGGCATAAGAGGCGAACAGTTCGTTGTTGGCATTGAGCTTGAAGCCAACACCCAACTGCGGCAGCAGCGATTCCTTGGCGGTCAGCGTGCCAGAAGCCAGCTTCTGCTCGGTGCCGGGTTTGGCGGTGGCGCGCATGCGGGTGTTCGGGCTCTTGATGCCGATATCCACGGTCAGGCGCTGGTCCAGGAAGCGCATGCGGTCCTGCACGTAGAACTGGCGCGTGCGGATATCGAAGTCCTGGTCGAACAGACGACGGTCCGGATTCTTGAGGTAGGTGTCGTCGAGGAACGGGCCGTCGATGTAGTAGAAGTTGCGCTCGACGTTGTGGTCGTTCTGCTCGAACCACAGACCGGCTTCCAGCTCATGGATGCCGACGTTCCACGACAGCGCAGCGGTCAGACCCTGACGATCAATCGTGTAGTTGGTGCTGCGGATCGAGATCGGCAGCATGCGGTCGGTGCCCGGATACGAGGGCTGGCCTGGTGCCCACCAGTGGCCCTGGCCACGGTTGTCGTGGTGATAGGCGAGCAGCTTGAGGTTGAGCTCGTCGCCCAGATGCAGGCTGGCATCGAGTGAATACAGATTGTCATCGCGCAGGGCGCGGCTCTGGTAGTAGGCGTCGTCGATGCTGTTGACGCCACCGCTGAAGGCGCAGCGCTTCGCATCGAAGGTTGCCGGTGCGCAATAGGCAGCGGCAACGGCGCGATCCCAGTCCGGTGCATAGATGTTCCAGTCGTAGCCCAGCCCACGCTGCAGCATGCTCTTGGACAGGTAGGCGTAGTTGGCCTGGCTTGCCCGCGAGGTGGCAACGAAGGCGCCGAAGCGGTGATCACCCACGTTCCACACCGCCTTGGCGTTGAACTGGCGGGTGGTCTGGTTCTGGTGCGGTGCGGCCCACATGTCGGCATCCTGATGCACGCCGGAGACATAGGCAGAGAAACCATTCAGATCGCCGGTATCCACGCGCAGATAGCCACGGCGCTGGTTGTCATCGCCAACGGTGACACTGGCGCGGCCGCCGAATACAGTGGACGGGTCCTGTGAGAAGTACTGGATGGCACCGCCCAGGTTGCTGGTCGAAGCGACGCCCAGCGAGCCGATGCCCTGCGACAACTCGGCGCCGCCCAGGTTCTCGGCGATGATGGCGCGGGCGATGCTCAGGCCGTTGTAGTTGCCATAGCTGTTGTCGCCGAGCGGGATGCCATCGAGCGTATAGCCAAGGCGGGTCTTGTCGAAGCCGCGCAGGCTGATGGTCTGCGATTCTTCGTTGGCACCGAAGGCGTCGTTGGACTGCACCGAGACACCGGGCAGGCGATCAAGAATCTTCTGTCCGCTGCTGCCGGGTGGCAACACCTGCTTGTCGACCTCACCGATGCGTTGCACCTGGCGGGTCTGGCCCTGGCCGATCACCGAGATGGTATCCAGCGTCTGCGCGGAGGCGCTGTCGGCGGCATCTGCCGCGGCATAAGCGTGGCTGGTACACAGGGCGAGCGTGATGGCAAGGCTGAGGCGTTTGGAAATCATGGTTTACCGGTTCCGTGGGAGGGCCGGCGCACGCCGGTCACGGAAGGGTGTCGGTGTTTTGTTAAAGCTCGTTTACGGTGTTCTCCAATTGCGCTGTTTTGCACAGTATTGGTGACGGGCTTCCCGCTTGATGCTGCTTGGAACAGGTGTTTCCTGCGAACGTGGTTACGGCTGGCGGAAAAAAAACGCCGCGACAAAGCGCGGCGTCCGGTGTTGCATCCATCAATCGCAGCATCAACCCATGTACAGGCCACCGTTGACCGGATAGTCAGCGCCGGTCACATAGGCCGCATCATCGCTGGCCAGCCACGCGCACAGCGCAGCTACTTCCTCCGGCTTGCCGAGACGGCGGATCGGCACCGAAGCCGCCAAGCGGTCCAGTACATCCGGCGGGAAGCTGCTGATCGCCTGGCTGGCGATATAACCCGGCGAAATGGTGTTGACGGTGACGCCGCGCGCTGCGACTTCCGCTGCAAGCGCGCGACTGAAGCCGTGCATCGCCGCCTTGGCGGTTGCGTAGTTGACCTGGCCGATCTGGCCCTTCTGCGCACTGACCGAGCCGATGTTGATGATGCGGCCCCAGTTCTGGTTGGTCATGCCATCGACCACCTGCTTGCTCAGGTTGAACAAGGTGTTGAGGTTGGAGGCGATCACCGCGTTCCAATCCTCGCTGCTCATCTGCCGGAACAACATGTCACGGCTGCCGCCGGAGTTGTTGACCAGCACGTCAACCTCACCCACTTCCGCACGCACCTTGGCGAACGCGGCGGCGGTGGAGTCCCAGTCGGCGGCATTGCCTTCGGAGACGATGAAGTCGAAGCCGAGTTCGCGCTGCTCTCGGATCCAGTTGGCCTTGCGCGGTGAGTCCGGCGCGCAGCCCGCCACCACGGTGTGGCCAGCGCGGGCCAGGGACTGGCAGATGGCAGTGCCGACACTGCCCATGCCACTGGTGACATAAGCGATACGTAGCGTCATGTTGCTCTCCAATGCGTCAGGTAGGTGCCGCTTACGCGGCCAGCGGATACAGGGCGAACAGCAGGCTGCCGGCCATCAGGATCAGTGAAATCAGCACGGCCCACTTCAGGGTGAACTTCTGGTGGTCAGCGAAATCGACCTTGGCCAAGCCAACCAGCAGATAGGTGGACGGCACCAAGGGGCTCAGCAGATGCACCGGCTGACCGGCCAGCGACGCACGTGCCATTTCCACCGGAGTGATGCCGTAGTGCCCCGCCGCTTCGGACAGGATCGGCAGCACGCCGAAATAGAACGCGTCGTTGGACATGAAAAAGGTGAAGGGCATCGATGCCACGGCGGTGATCACCGCCAGGTACGGGCCCCAGGCTTCCGGAATGACTGACAGGAAGCCGCGCGACATCGCCTCGACCATGCCGGTGTTGGACAGGATGCCGGTGAAAATGCCCGCAGCGAAGATCAGCGACACCACCGACAACACGTTGCCGGCGTGGTTGACCACGCGGCGACGCTGCTCGGCCAGGTTCGGGTAGTTGATCACCAGCGCGATGGCGAAGCCGACCATGAACAGGATCGGCATCGGCAGCAGGCCGATCACCAGTGCCGCCATCAGCGCCAGGGTAAGGGCGAAGTTGACCCACAGCAGCTTCGGCCGCTTGGTGTCTTCGGCGTCTTCAACGGTCGGCAACGCATCGCTGTCGTCGGAGACGCTGACATCCATCCACGAACCACCCTGCGGCAGGCTGACCACACCCAGGCGACGGCGTTCCTTCATGCCCAGGTACCAGGCCAGCACCAGAATGCCGATGCAGGCCAATACCATGGCTGGAATCAGCGGTACGAATACATCGGCCGGGTCCACATGCAGGGCCGTGGCCGCACGCGCGGTCGGGCCGCCCCACGGGGTGAGGTTCATCACGCCGCCAGCGAGGATGGTTACGCAGGTCATGCTCAGCGCGTTCATGCCCAGACGACGGTACAGCGGCAGCATCGCCGACACGGTGATCATGTAGGTGGTGGAGCCGTCGCCATCGAGCGAGATCAGCATCGCCAGCACCGCGGTGCCCATCACGATCTTCAGCGGATCGCCCTTGACGATGCGCAGGATGATGCGCACCAGCGGGTCGAACAGGCCGGCGTCGATCATCACCCCGAAGTAGAGGATTGCGAACATCAGCATCACGCCGGTCGGCGCGATCTTCTTGATGCCGTCGAGCATCATTTCGTCAAGGCCGGCACCGAAACCGCCGATCAGGGCGAACACGATGGGTACGGTAATCAGGGCGACCAGCGGCGACAGTCGTTTGCTCATGATGAGATACATGAACGTCAGAACCATGCCGAAGCCGAGGATGGTCAGCATCATCTGCAGACTCCTAGTAGGGACAGGACGGGAATGGGGTGTTTAGAAATCGAACTGCAGGCGGCCGGTGATCGCGCGGGTGTGGTCCACGGTGGTATCGGTCAGGCGGTTGCGGTTGCGGCTTTCAATCAGGTTGAGCATGAAGCGCAGGTTGTCGCGCAGGTACCAGTTGCCGGCCAGGGTCCAGGCCTCGGTGCTGCCGTTGCGCAGATCGGGCTGGCCATCCAGGTGCTGGCTGCCGCGCATCTGGTCGTAGCGCAGCGCAAGTTCGAACGCGCCCGGCTTGTGGCGGATATCCTTGATGCGGGCGAAGCGGCCGGTCTTGCGGTCATAGCTGCGCGATTCGCCGGTGACGAACCAGCTGAGCATGCCGTAGGCGGCCAGTACCTCGCCGCGCTGCGCGCCGTCGTCGAAGGTGGCGCCGCTGAATTCGCCCTGCCATGACAGCGGGCCGCGCACCTGCGCGTATTCCAGCGACCACTTGTTGACGTCGGTATCGCGACCGGCCGAGAAGTCGACCAGGGTCAGTCGACTTTCATCGGACAGATGGCCGGCCGGGCGCGGGCGGATGCGCAAGGCAGGAACGCCATTCACACCGGGGTTGTCATAGGCCTCGCGGGCCAGCGACAGGCCCAGGTGCAGCACATCGCCAGCGGCCGGGCTCGGTGCCCAGGTGACGCGGCCACCGGCGGCGCGGCCCTTCACCTGCCAGGCATCGATGCTTTCCAGGCTGTAGGCGCTGGCGGCCCAGGTCATATCGCCCGGATTTGCCTGCCACGACGCGCCAAGGCGGTACAACGGAGCAAGGCTGGTGCCGGCGTTGCCGCGCTCCAGGAAGCTGCCGTAGTTGGAGCCGGTACGGTCGTCCAGCGAGTAGTACTGCTTGAACTGGCCCACCGTCAGCTTGCCGGCATCGCCGAAGCTGCGGCTGACGTAGACGTCCTTGGCCTCGGGGCGGTCGCCAGAGAAATCGGCTTCCAGCTTGTAGTCGACCACGAAGAACTTGCCTGACACATCCAGCCAGGCGCGACGGATCTCGGTGTCGTCCTTGTTCGGGGTGCCACGGTGGTCATTGTCGAAGCTGGCGAAATCCAGATGCAGGCGGCCGCCGATGGTGGCCGTGACCGGACCTTCGTCTTCTGCCGCCAGCGCTGGAGCGCTTAGGCACAGCAGGACAGCGGCAGCAAGGCTGCGCTTTTGGAAAACACTCAGTTCCACAAACCCTCCCAGGTGCGCGCCAGGCGCGCGGCATACATGGGCACCTGCTGGTGCGTGGCCGCAGTCTGGAGGGGACTAGCTGTCATCCGCCTGTCAGGGGTTTGTGCGGCGCAGCAATATGCGCTGGGACTGCGTCTTCGCGGCTTCCGCGTTAGCATTCGCGCCTTCCCGCCACATTCCCCTGCGATGCGCCTGCTGCTGGTTGAAGACAATGCGGACCTGGCCGATGCCATCATCCGTCGCATGCGCCGCAATGGCCACGCGGTGGATTGGCAGGCCGACGGCATGGGCGCGGCGAGCGTGCTGCGCTACCAGAGCTTTGATCTGGTGGTGCTGGATATTGGCCTGCCCAAGCTCGATGGCCTGCGCGTATTGGCTGGCATGCGCGAACGCGGCGACAGCACCCCGGTGCTGATGCTGACCGCTCGCGATGGCATCGAAGACCGTGTGCAGGCGCTGGATGTGGGCGCAGACGACTATCTGGGCAAGCCTTTCGACTTCCGCGAATTCGAGGCGCGTTGTCGGGTATTGCTGCGTCGTGGTCGAGGCCAGGCCAGTGAAGTAGTGCAGATCGGCGGTTTCCAGTTCGACAATGCCGCGCATCGGGTCAGCCTGGACGGCGAGGTGATCGAACTGCCAAACCGAGAATTCCGCCTGCTGGAAATCCTGGTCGGGCGGCTTGGTCAGGTCGTCGGCAAGGATGAGATAGCCAAGGGTCTGTTCGGCTTCGATGACGAAGCGGGGCCCAATGCCATCGAGCTGTATATCGGGCGGCTGCGCAAGAAACTGGTAGCCGCACCCTTGCGCATCACTACCGTGCGTGGCGTGGGCTACATGTTGGAGGCCAGCGAAGGCGCTTGCGATGGCAACGGCTGAAATCCACGCCTCCGGCTCATTGCGGCGCACCTTGATGCTGTATCTGGGCGCGTTGCTGGCGGTATTCGCGGTGGCCTTGCTGTTTGCTGCGCGCGACTACGGACAACGCGCTGCAAACCGCTCCTACGATCACCTGTTGGTGTCTTCGGCGCTGTCCATCGCCGACTCGGTCGCATTGGTTGACGGCCAATGGCAGGTGGATCTGCCGTATGCGGCCTTGGACCTGTTGTCGATGGCCGAGGAGGACCGCGTGTTCTATCGCGTGGCTGATAGTCGCGGTCGCACCATCACCGGTTATGAGGATCTGCCTCTCGCACCACGCAAGACCGGCAGCCAACCGCAGTTGTTCGATGCCGAGTACAGCGGCGAAACCGTGCGCTTCGTGGTGGTCAGTCGCAGCTTTGCTGCCGCCTCGGCGCAGGGCGAAGTGCAGGTGCAGGTGGGGCAGACCCGTCGCGCACGTGCCGAGCTGGCGCAGGAAATGGTCAACCGCGCCTTGATCGCCATCGGCGTGCTGTCGGCCTTGTTGCTGGCGCTGGTGGCATTCGGCGTGCATCGCGCGTTCCGTCCGTTGGTACGGCTTGAGCGCGAACTGTCGCGACGCGAGCCGTCTGACCTGAAACCGCTGGATACGCGCGTACCGCGCGAGATGAACCAGATGGTTGGCGCGTTGAACCGCTTCATGGAGCGCCTTTCCAGCAGCAATGAAACCCTGCGTGCGTTCATGGCCGAGGCCGCGCACCAGATGCGCACGCCGCTGGCGGCATTGCGCGCGCAGGCACAGCTGGCGCTGGATGAAGAAGAGCCCGAGGACATGCAGCGCAGCCTGCGTGCGATCGAGCGCAACGCCACTCATATGAGTCGCCTGCTCAACCAGTTGCTCAGCGATGCCAGCGTCATCCACCGTTCCAACCTGCAGCGCTTCGCGCCGCTGGATCTGGCCGAAACCGTGCATCAGGCCTTGCATGAAGCCTTGCCGCAGGCAGGCCCGGCACCACGTGTGCAGCTGGCGATCACTACCGGCGCGGTGCAGGTCAACGGCGACGCCCTGCTGTTGCGTGAGGCGATCAAGAACCTGATCGACAACGCGATGAAGTACGGCGGCGATGGCCCGCTGCAGATCGCCCTGACCGTGCAGGACACGCAAGCGGTATTGACCATCGCCGACCACGGCCCCGGCATCAGCGCCGCCGATGCCGAGCGCGTATTTGAGCGTTTCGGGCGTGGCGAGAACGCACCTGCCGGTGGTGCCGGCCTGGGGCTGGCCATCGTCAAGCGGGTGGTTGAAAGCCATGGCGGCAGCATCGACCTCAGTAATCGGCCCGAAGGCGGCCTGGTCGCCACCATCCATCTGCCAAGGCATGCCGCATGAGCCGCTTGTTGATCCTGTTGTTGGGCGTGCTGCTGGCACCGTCATTGCGCGCTGCGCCGGGTGACGTACAGCGTTTCCCCGCACAAGGCGTGGCGACTGAACAGCTGCGCATCCACGGCACCACCGATATCGAAGTGTTCGCGGTGGTGATCGCCGATTACCAGCGCCTGCACCCGGGCACGGAAGTCGTCTACGAAGACATCATCACCCAGGATCTGTACGCGCGGTTCCTGCGCGACCGCAACAGCGCGCGCACGCCGGATCTGCTGATCTCCAGCGGCATGGATCTGCAGACCAAGCTGGTCAACGATGGCTATGCGTTGCCGCATCGGTCGCCGCAGACCGAAGCCGTGCCGTCCTGGGCGAAGTGGCGCAATGAAGCCTTCGGCATCAGCTACGAGCCGGTGGCGATGGTCTACAACACGCGTGCATTGCCGGCAGCGAAAGTGCCGCACACACGCCGCCAGCTGCTGGATCTGCTGCGTGCCGAAGGCGCACCGCTGCGCGGCAAGGTCGGCACCTACGATATCGAACGCAGCAGTGTCGGCTATCTGCTGGCGACCCAGGACGCGCAGCGCGGCAGCATCGCTGGCGCCTTGCTCGGCGCGTTGGGTGACAACGGCGTGGTGCGCGAGGAGCGTACCGGCGTGCTGTTGGATCAGGTCAGCAGCGGCAAGCTGTCGTTGGTCTACAACGTGTTGGGTTCCTACGCGCAGGCGCGTATCGATGCTGGTGCGCCCTTGGGCATCGTCGAGCCGGAGGACTACACGCTGGTGGTGCTGCGCACGGCGGTGATTCCGCGCAACAGCCCGCACCCGGCCGAAGCCAAGCGTTTTCTGGACTACCTGTTGTCGGTGCGCGGGCAGCAGGTGCTGTCACGCGAGGCGCGACTGATGCCGATCATCCGCAACGGTGGCGGTGACAGCGATCCCGGCCAGAACCGGCGGCCGATCCAGCTTGGGCCGGGCTTGCTGGTGTATCTGGATGCGCTCAAGCGCCGCCAGTTCCTCGATGCCTGGCGCAGCAGCGTCGAGCCCAAGCCGCGCTGAGCGCAGCTCAGCGTACCGGTGCGGGATTCTCGGTCATTGGTTGGCGCAGCGGATCGCTGCTGCCTGCTGCAGCGCATTTTCCCTGCACGCAACTGCAGCCCTGGATCTCCGGAAAGCCGCAGACACCCATCATGCCCTTGGCCTGGCAGCTGGCCTGCACGCCGGCCGGATCGGTGGGGCTGTTGACGTTGACGCAGGCGGGGTAATAACCGCAGCAGTTGCCGACGTTCTTCACCGTGCAATCGGCGTCGACCTTGCAGCTGCTGTCGACCACGACGGGCGTGGCAGCAGGTTTGGCAGGTGTTGATTGTTCGCTGGCCGGGACCGGTGCGGGCGCTTGCGAGGTGACAGGTGCGGTAGCGGCCGGTGAGCTGCAGGCGGTGACGGCGAGCAGCAGGCAGAGCAGCAGTGACAGACGGAACATGGGTGGAATCCTGTTCTGGGCACGCGACCATGGTAGCCGCGTCCCATGTGAGCAGGGGGGTACCGGGCTGTCAGCCGGCAACCCCGCCCATCCTGATCAGGCCGACCAGGTATCGCGCAGGGTCACGCTGCGGTTGAACACCGGCTTGGCCGGGGTGTGGTCGCGGCGATCGGCGACGAAGTAGCCGGTGCGCTCGAACTGGTAGCTCTGTTCCGGTGCGGCCAGTGCCGCGGCCGGTTCGACGTAACCGGTGACGACCTTGCGCGATTCCGGGTTCAGGTAATCGCGGTAGGTCTTGCCGTCGGATTCATCGTCCGGGTTGGCCACCGAGAACAGGCGGTCGTACAGGCGCACTTCGGCTTCCACCGCGTGCTGGGCGCTGACCCAGTGGATGGTGCCCTTGATCTTGCGGTTGGCGCCTTCCATGCCCGGACGCGATTCCGGGTCCAGCCAGCCGCGCAGCTCGACGATCTCGCCGGCGTCGTTCTTGATCACTTCATCGACGCGGGCGATGCCGGCGCCACGCAGGCGTACTTCGCCGCCCGGGACCAGACGCTTCCAGCCCTTCGGCGGCACTTCGGCGAAGTCTTCGCGCTCGATCCACAGCTCACGCGAGAACGGCACTTCGCGGCTGCCGAAGCTTTCGTCCTTCGGGTGGTTGCTGAAGGTGAGGGCTTCTTCGTGGCCTTCCGGCAGGTTGGTCAGCACCAGCTTGAGCGGATCGATCACCGCCATGCGGCGTGCGGCCGCGCTGTCCAGGTCTTCGCGCAGGGCGCCTTCGAGCACGCTGAAATCGATCAGCGAGTTCTGCTTGGAAATGCCAACGCGCTCAGCGAACAGGCGCATCGCCGCCGGGGTGTAACCACGACGACGCAGGCCCTGCAGGGTCGGCATGCGCGGGTCTTCCCAGCCATCGACCAGGTTTTCGGTGACCAGCGCCATCAGCTTGCGCTTGCTCATCACCGTGTAGTTGATGTTCAGGCGTGAGAACTCGATCTGGCGCGGCTTGGCGGCCTCACGCGGCAGGCCCTTGTCGACCAGCGGCTGGGTCAGAGCGTTGTCGTGGGCGTAGTCGACGTTATCCACGCACCAGTCGTACAGCGGGCGGTGGTCTTCGAATTCCAGCGTGCACAGCGAGTGGGTGATGCCTTCCAGCGAATCGCCCAGCGCATGCGCGAAGTCATACATCGGGTAGATCGGCCAGGCATTGCCGGTGTTCTGGTGCTCGACGTGCTTGATGCGGTAGATCGCCGGGTCGCGCAGGTTGATGTTGCCGCTGGCCATGTCGATCTTGGCGCGCACGGTGCGGGCGCCATCGGCGAACTCACCGGCGCGCATGCGCGCGAACAGGTCCAGGTTTTCCTCGACGCTGCGCTCGCGGTACGGCGAGGGGCGGCCCGGCTCGGTCAGCGAGCCGCGGTAGGCACGCACTTCGTCGGCAGACAGGTCGCAGACATAGGCCTTGCCGTCGCGGATCAGCTTCTGTGCGGCCAGATAATAGGCGTCGAAGTAGTCCGAGGCGTGACGCAGCTCGTTCCACTCGAAGCCCAGCCAGCGCACGTCGTCCTGGATGGCCTGCACGTACTCCGGGTCTTCCTTGGCCGGGTTGGTGTCATCGAAGCGCAGGTTGCAGACGCCGCCGAACTCGCCGGCAATGCCGAAGTTCAGGCAGATCGACTTGGCATGGCCGATGTGCAGGTAGCCATTGGGCTCGGGCGGGAAGCGGGTCTTGATGGCCGTGTGCTTGCCGCTGGACAGGTCCTCACGGACGATCTGACGGATGAAATCGCGCTTTTCGGGGGCGTTTTCCGGTGTGGCAGCGACAGCAGGCGTGTTCTCGGACATGGGGGACGCAGTGTATTGAAGTAAACCGCAAGTTTAGCCGAGCCGGGCGTTGGCTGCCGGGGCGGAGCTATGCTGGGGTCTCACGCCACTTGGATTTGCCCTGATGGACCGCCCCGTTCTGGTGATAGGCAACAAGAACTACTCTTCCTGGTCGCTGCGCCCGTGGCTGCTGCTGCGCCATTTCGGGGTGGAGTTCGACGAGGTGCGGCTGGCCCTGGATACGCCGGGTTTTGCCAGCGAAGTGCTGCAACATTCGCCGACCGGAAAGGTGCCGGCTTTGCGTGATGGTGGTTTGCAGGTCTGGGATTCGCTGGCGATCTGCGAGTACGCCAATGAGCGCTGGCTGGGTGGACGCGGCTGGCCGGCCGATCTGGCACAACGCGCCGTGGCGCGGGCCGCTGCGGCCGAGATGCATTCAGGTTTCTCCGCGCTGCGCAGCCAACTGCCGATGAACAGCCGGCGCCAGCCCGACGGCTACCGCTGGGACGCCGCCGCACAGGCCGATATCAACAGGATCCGCGCGCTGTGGAGCGAGCTGCGCCGCCAGTACGGCGCGGGCGGAGAGTTTCTGTTTGGTCAGTTCGGCATCGTCGATGCGATGTTCGCACCGGTGGCGGTACGCTTTGACGGCTACGGCGTGGCGGCGGAAGGTACGGCGGGCGAATACCTGCAGGCTTTGCTGGCGCTGCCGGCGCTGCGCGAGTGGCGCCAGGCCGGTGCTGTGGAAACCGAGCAGCTTGCTGCCACCGACGCCCTGCGCCAGCCGGTTTAAGCGGAGAACCCCATGCAGCTGATCTACCAGACCAATAATCTGTTCGACGCCCACCTCGTCAAACACGCGCTGGAGGACGCCGGCATCCCTGCCTTCGTGTTCGGCGAGTCCCTGCTGGGTGCGGGTGGCGAACTGCCCCTGTTTGGCCTGCTGCGGGTCTGCGTACCCGATTCGGCCAAGCCCGAGGCCGAGGACATCGTCGCTGCGCTGGGCTTGGACGATGGCCCTGCCGACCCCATCTTGGATGACGATGAAGCGCCGGGATTCCTCCCGGCCTGAGGAGCTGACATGTTGGGAATCGGCCAGGGAATACTGGGTATCGGCGCATTCAAGCAGCGCCTACCGCGCCCGGAAGAAGCACTGCCGGGGCGGGATACGCAGCTGCCGCTGCACAACCAGCACTTCGTCAACGGCCAGCCGCTGCAGGCCGATTTCGACGGGCTGCAGGTGCTGGACGTGGGCCTGGGCTGCTTCTGGGGTGCCGAGCGCAAGTTCTGGCAGCTGCCGGGCGTGGTGACCACGGCGGTGGGCTATCAGGGCGGCGTCACCCCGAACCCGACCTATGAAGAGGCCTGTTCCGGGCTTACCGGCCACACCGAGGTGGTGCGGGTGGTGTTTGACCCGGCCCAGGTGACGCTGGAGACGGTGCTGCGCACCTTCTGGGAGAACCACAATCCCACCCAGGGTATGCGTCAGGGCAACGACACCGGCACCCAGTACCGCTCGGCGATCTACTGCCACACGCAGGAACAGTACGACGCGGCGATTGCCAGCCGTGCTGCTTACCAGCAGCAGCTGACTGCTTCTGGTTTCGGCGAGATCACCACCGAGATCCTGTTCCCGGCACCGCCGTTCTATTACGCCGAGGACTACCACCAGCAGTATCTGGCGAAGAATCCGAACGGTTACTGCGGCATCGGCGGCACCGGCGTGAGCTGCCCGATTGGTCTGGATGTCTGAGTTGTGAGTGCCGCACCGCGCCGTTTGTTGGTGGTGTGGCACAGCTTTACCGGCGCTACTGCGTCGATGGTGGGCGCTTTGGTGCACGGTGCCCGCGAGAGTGCGGGTGATGCGGTGCGGGTGATTGCGCTGCGAGCTGGAGATGCGGATGCAGACGATGTACTTGCCGCCGATGCGGTGGTATTCGCCACGCCGGAGACATTGGCCTCGATGAGCGGGGCGATGAAGGATTTCTTTGATCGCAGTTATTACCCGCTGTTGGGGCGCTGCGAGGGCAAGCCGTATGCCCTGCTGGTGTGTGCCGGCTCGGATGGCCAGCCGACGATTGCGCAGTTGCGGCGGGTGGCTTTGGGGCTGCGCTTGAAAGAGGTGGCCGAGCCGGTGCTGGTGTGTACGCAGGCACAGACGGCTGAGGCGATTGTTGCTGAGAAGAAATTGCCTGATGTGCAGCTGGCACGAGGCCGAGAGCTGGGCGCGCTGCTCGCAGCAGGGCTGGAGCTCGGCGTGTTCTAGCTTTTGCGTTTGCTTAAGCCCCTCTCCCGCATGCGGGAGAGGGGTTGGGGTGAGGGCGCTTTTAGAGCACGTGGAGCAAATGCTTTAAAAGCTTCCCCTCATCCGGCCCTTCGGGGCACCTTCTCCCGCAGGCGGGAGAAGGGAGTAATCGGGCATTGCTTTGGCTGTCAGCCGCCCAACTCATCCAAAATCCGCTGACGCAAGGCCTGCAGATCCTTCGCAAACGCCTCAATACCAGTAGCCAGCTTCTCGGTAGCCATCGGGTCAGCCGCCATATCCACATCGAACTTCGCCTCATCAATCGCAGCGACGTTCACTGCTTCAGCAGCACCGGCCACCAGCTTGCGCGGCAGCTCGCCGAAATCAGCGTCCAGCTTCTCCAGCAGGTCCGGCGAGATGGTCAGACGGTCACAACCGGCCAGCGCTTCAATCTGCGCGGTCGAACGGAACGAGGCGCCCATCACTACCGTGCTGGAACCGCGACGCTTGAACTCGGCAAACACGCCGCGCACGAACACCACGCCCGGGTCTTCATCAATGCTGGCCGGCACCTGGCCGTTGGCCACGTACCAATCCAGAATCCGGCCGACGAACGGCGAGATCAGGAAGGAGGCGGCTTCCGAGCAGGCCAGGGCCTGGGTCGGGTTGAAGATCAGGGTCAGGTTGCAGTCGATGCCTTCGGCCTGCAGCACGCGCGCAGCTTCCACGCCGGCCCAGGTCGCGGCGATCTTGATCAGCACCTTGCTGCGCGGCACACCAGCCGCTTCGTACATGGCGATGAACTCGCGCGCCTTGGCAATCGTGGCCTCGGTGTTGTGCGCCTGGTCGGCATCCACTTCGGTGGAAACGCGGCCCGGCACCAGCTCGGCCAGCATGGTGCCGACGCCGACGGTCAAACGATCGACCACGGCATTGGCGATGGCCTGCTTGTCACCGCTTTGGGCGCGGCCCCACTGCAGCTCGCGCTCGATCAGGCCGGCATAGACCGGCAGATCGAGGGCTTTCTTCACCAGCGTCGGGTTGGTGGTGCAGTCGACCGGACGCAGGCGCTTGATGGCGTCGTAATCACCGGTATCGGCGACGACGACGGACAGTTCGCGCAGCTGGGCGAGCTTGGAGGGGGCCTGGGACATCATGGTTTCCTGTTGCAGGTGCGGCGCAGTGCGCTCAGCGGTGGAAATCGCCAGCCGCTTCGGGCTGGTAGTGAACGGCGGTGACGCGCAGGCGCAGCTTGCGGCCGCCGGGTGCGGTCCAGTCGATGGTCTGGCCAACCGACAAGCCCAGCAGGGCGCTGCCGACCGGTGCCAGCACGGACACGCGACCCTTGTCGAAGTCCGCTTCGTGCGGATAGACCAGGGTCAGGGAATGTTTTTCGTTGTGCAGTTCGTCTTCGCAGTCCACACGGGAGTGCATGGTGACGATGCCTTCGGGGATTTCTTCCGGCGGCAGCACCTGCGCGCGCTCAAGTTCCTGCGCAAGGGCAACAGCGGCCGGGTGCCGGCTCAGCGCCGGGGAGTCCAGCAGGGCCTCAAGACGGGCCATGTCACGGGTGGAAACAACGATGGATGGTGGCAGACCGCTGTGGCTGGTCATGGGAATTCCTTATCTGATTGAAGAGCAAGCAAAAGGCGACGCTTTGTCGGCGCCGCCCGGATTTCTATTGTGCTGGTGAAACGGGCCATCGGCGGCCCTATGAAGATCATGGGGCCGGTGGGGCCCGGATGCAATGTGGGGGAGGGTGGTATTCAGGTTTTGGGGGCAAAAGCTTACCCCTCCCCGGGGGGGGGCGGCCCCCCGGCCGGGCCGGCGGGGCGGGGGGGCGGGGGGGCGGGACGCGGGAGGCGCGCGGGGGGGGGGGGGGGGGGGGGGGGGGGGGGGAGCGGGGCGGGGCG
>NZ_JBRRDY010000051.1:0-20978 GCF_056759935.1 Stenotrophomonas sp. STEN035 | reverse complement strand
CCCCCCCCCCCTCCGCGGCGCACTGCGGGGGGGGGGGGCCCGCCCCCGCCTGCCGCGGCTGGGCGTGCCCCGCCCCCCGCGCCCACCCCCTGGGGCCGGCACTACAGAACGGGCTTTACCGGGAAGGCCCCAGCCGAGCATGGCTCGGCTCTACAGAGGCCAATACTGAATCGTTCACCATCCAAGGTTGCGCCGCGCCAATTCCGCGCTATGCTGCAATGCAACAAGACCCGCCGGATTGCCCCGATGTCCGCTCAGCCCAACGATTTCAGCAGCTATACCCAGCAGTTCGCTGCTGCCGCCAACCGTGCCAATCGGCTCGCCTTGGAAAATGCTGAAAGCGTGTTTGGCGTGCAATTGCGTGCATTCGAGCGCAATACCACCGCTGCAGCCGGCTTCTTCGGCGAACTGGCCCAGGCCGGCGCGCAGGCGGATCTGCACGCGCTGCTGCCCAAGGGCATGCAGCTGGCACGCGAGAACATGGAACGGCTGGCCAATGCCAATCAGGAAGTGGTCGGGCTCAGCCTGAAAACCAGCGAGGCATTGGGCGCACTGGTGCGCCAGCCGTTCGCTGCCAAGCCCACCAAGGCCGAGCACAACACCCGCTGATATCCAGACAACAGAATTTGCGCGGTCCCTCCCCCGCGCAATCCCAGACCCGGTAGCTCCCTCCCGCTGCCGGGTCTTTTTTTGCCTGCGATCCAGCATTCCATTGCCGATGGCTGCGTTCGGCGGCAGCGACAGGCAAAATCGAGGGTCACGCAACGGCTAGACTCTCCTGATGTTCAACACCGACACCCTCACCGGCAGCAAGCCGGAACAATACGCCCAGCTGCTGGCCCAGGCCCGCGCTCTGGTCCATGGCGAAGCCGACCGTATTGCCAACGCTGCCAATCTGTCGGCACTGGTCTTCCACGCGCTGCCGCAGCTCAACTGGGTGGGTTTCTACTTCTACGACGGCAAGGAGCTGGTGGTCGGCCCGTTCCAGGGCTTGCCGGCCTGCGTGCGCATTCCGCTGTCCAAGGGTGTGTGTGGCGCCGCTGCCAGCAGCCGCCAGACCCAGCGCATCGAGGATGTGGATGCGTTCCCCGGCCATATCGCCTGCGACTCGGCCTCGCGCTCGGAACTGGTGGTGCCCTTGGTCCACAACGGCGCGTTGGTTGGCGTATTCGACATCGACAGCCCGGTGATCGCGCGTTTCGATGTCGATGACCAGCTGGGGCTGGAAGCCATCGCCCAGGTGTTTGTCGAGGCGCTGCAATGAGCGCACCCAAGCTGCGCAACATCGGCCCCAAGAGTGCAGCCTGGCTGCGTCAGGTCGGTTTGCGCAGCGAGCAGGATCTGAGCGCGATCGGCCCGGTTGCAGCGTTCATGAAGGTGCGCCGCGCCGGCTTCAAGCCCAGCCTCAACCTGCTGTATTCGCTTGAAGGCGCCTTGGTCGGCTGCCATTGGCAGGAAATACCCGAGGCGCGTCGCCAGCAACTGGTCGCCGAGTACGAAGTCGCCGCTGGCGCGCTGCCCACCACGCGCGCAGGACAACAGGCCGGGCCGGTGCATGAAACGCATATGCAGGCCGAAGCCGACGAAGAAGAAGCCAGCGAGATCCGCTTCGAGGATTGAAGCCCGGGCGTTTTTTTTCTAGGAGCGGCGTCAGCCGCGAAGCTGGCCATCCATCAGATCGCACAGCAATGATCGCTGGTAGTTCGGTCTACATGCCTCCGGCTGCAGTTGTGGCTTCGCGGCTGACGCCGCTCCTACAACACAGTGGCTAGCGGTGCGAGGATTACCAGGGCCAGCATCAGCAAGGTCTCCACAACTTCGACGCTGGCCCCCAGGCCATCGCCGGAGATGCCGCCGAGCTTGCGCTTCCACCACACTGCCACCAGCGGCACCAGCAGCAACGCCAGCAACAACGGCCATGCCACAAACGCGCTGATCGCGGCCAGCAACACTGCCCACAACCACATCGCCGACGGCCGCAGCTGCCAGGAAAAACGCTCACCCAGACCATCGCCATGCAGCGACGGTATGCGCTGGCTCCACCACAGGGTGCCCCAACGCGCCCACGCCGGCACCAGCACGATGCCGAACCACAACGGGCCCACCGCAAGCTCGGTCAACAGCACGAACTTGAGCAGCAGCTGCATGATCAGCGTGACCACGCCGAACACGCCCATATGTGGGTCTTTGAGCACTTCGAGAAAACGCTGTGGGTTGCGGTGCGCCGCGCCGAAGGCATCGGCGACATCGCCCAAGCCATCCAGATGCAGCGCGCCGGTCACCCATACCCACAGCAACAAGGTCAGCGCGCCCGCCAGCCAGGGCCGATCCGACAGGCCATACAGCGGCAGCGCCAGCAGTACGCCAATGATGATGCCAACCAAGGGGTAGTACACCGCCGATCTACTCAGGTCCTCCTGACGGAAGTCGCGCACCTGCGGTGTCGGCAGCCGGGTCAGGAACTGGATGGCAAGGATCAGGCGGCGTCCAATCATGGTTGTCGCAACTCCAGCAGTTCACCCCACAACTGCCCGTCTTCGCCGCGCTCCACGCGCAGGCGCACACGGGTGCCGTAATCAATACGCATCGCCCACAGCGAAGACAGGCTCATGCCGCAGATCCGCGACACCACCAGCCGCAGCACGCCGGCATGGCTCACCACCAGCACCGGCTGGCCGTCGCCATCATCTTCGTCCACCAGCCGATGCAACTGCTCTTCAACGCGCGCCTGGAACTGCTGCCAGGACTCGCCATTGGGCGGCACCACATCGTGCGGTTCGCTATAGAAGCCGGCCAATTGCTCGGCGGGCAGTTCGTCGAAATGCAGCCCATCCCAATCGCCGAAGTCGAGCTCGGCCCAGTCCGGATGGATCTCGCAGAACTGGTTGCTGCCAGCCACCAGCGCATGCGCGGTATCCAGCGCGCGCCGGCGCGGTGAAGCAATCACCCGGCTCCAGCCGATGCCGGCATGGCAGCGGTACAGCGCGTCCATCGCGCCTTCGATCAAAGGCGGATCGGTACGCCCGTCGAGGTGACCGGCACGTCCGGTGGAGGCGTGTCGCAGCAGATCAAGAATCATCGGCCGCCACCGCGATCAGCAACGGCGGCTTCGGCAAACGTTGCCATGCTGTTGTGCAGGGCGCAGGCCATGCGTACCAGCGGCAACGCCAGCGCGGCACCGGAGCCTTCGCCCAGGCGCAGGTCCAACGACAGCAACGGCTGTGCCTGCAATGCCTCCAACAGGCGGATATGACCGCGCTCGGCCGACTGGTGCGAGAACAGCAGCCACGGCCGCAGGCTTGGATTGATGCGGACTGCCGCCAACGCCGCAGCAGAGACGATGAAACCATCCACCAACACGGGAATGCGTCGCTGTGCAGCGGCAATCATCGCCGCGCTGATCGCTGCAATCTCCAATCCACCTACGCGTTGCAATGCTTCGTACGCGGGCGACTCGGCCGTGTTGATCGCATCACCATGCAGGCTCAGCGCGCGTGCAATCAGATTCTTCTTCTGCACCATGCGCACTGCATCCAGGCCGGTGCCGGCGCCTACCAACTCATCCAGCGGCAACGGGCCAAGCACGGCAGCAACCGCACTGGCAGCGGTGGTGTTGCCGATGCCCATCTCACCGAACACCAGCAGATCGGCACCGTCGGCGCAGGCGGCTTCCACCGCGCGGCGACCGGCGTCAAACGCTGCATCCAGATCAGCGGCCGACATCGCCGCTGCAGTACTGAAGTCAGCGGTGCCATGCAGCGTCTTGGCACTGACCACACCAGCAATGGCCGTGGTGGCGCGGCTGCCAACGTCCCATACGTGCAGTGGCAGACCCAGCTCGCGCGCCAGCACCGCAATGGCAGCACCACCGCTGGCGAAGTTGTGCAGCATCTGCACCGTCACTTCCGCCGGGTAAGCCGACACGCCCTGCGCAGTCACGCCGTGATCGCCAGCGAACACCACCACCGGCACACGTTGTGCCACCGGCTGATCTACGCCTTGCAGCGCAGCCAGTTCAACGGCCAATGTCTCCAAACGACCCAAGGCGCCTTCCGGCTTGGTCAGCTGGCGCTGGCGCAGCAGGGCGCGCTGCCGGTATTCCTGCGAAGGCTGGCCGCAGGCCTGCCCGTACCATGTTTCTGTCACGACACTTCCGATACTGCGTTTGCAGCGCGCATTCTAGCCATTCAGCAACAATGCTGCGCATGAGGTGCTTCGGCCACCAAGGCTCAAACCCAACGCATGCAACACGCAGCCCAGGTAAGCGCAGCTCACTCGGGCATTGAGATTGCAGCTTTGATGCAGGCCGCAGCGGCATGCACTTCGCGGGTGCGCCAGCGCTTGTCCGGGCTACGTTGAACCGTGGTTGCAGACACTGCGCCGTGGTGGCCGTTGCCGCCCATTCCGGCAACGCTGCCAGCAATGGCATAGAATGCGCGCACTTTCAGGTGACCGCCCGGCATTGCTGGTCGGTTGAAACGGGAAGCCGGTGCCGCGCACTGCTGGAACTCCAGCATGTCGCCATTCCGGCACTGCCCCCGCAACGGTAAGCAGGACAAGTCCAGACATGGCGCCACTGTGCACAGCACGGGAAGGCGTCTGGACGGAAGCGGCCCACGCCGCCTCGCCTGCGAGTCCGGAGACCGGCCCGAAAGCTGACTGGTTGCGATGCGGAGGGCATGGCGGCGGCTGTAGCGCCGTGTGCGCCGCCTCCGTCTTCTCCCTCTTCTGGCAGCCTCCCCAATCCGCCTGCGCGGGAGCGTGCAGGCCCAGGAGCTTCCATGAAACTGTCTTACCACACCCTTTCGCTCGCCCTTGCCCTGGCATTGCCGGGCGTTGCCGCCGCGCAGAACGCACCGACCGAGCTGGACGACGTCACCGTCACCGCGACCCGCACCCCGGTCTCCATCGAGAACAGCGTGGTACCGGTGCAGGTCATCGACCGTGCGCAGATCGACCACAGCCAGGCCAACTCGCTGCAGGACCTGCTGCGCGGCCGTGCCGGCCTGGACTTCGCCAACCAGGGCGGCAACGGCAAGATCACCTCGCTGTTCCTGCGCGGCAGTAATTCCAACCAGGTGTTGGTGCTGGTGGACGGCGTGCGCGTGGCCTCGGCCACCAGCGGCATGGCCGCCCTGCAGGACCTGCCGGTTGACCAGATCGAGCGGATTGAAATCGTGCGTGGCCCGCGTTCGAGCCTGTACGGCTCCGAGGCCATCGGTGGCGTGATCCAGATCTTCACCCGCAACGCTGGCAAGGGCCTGCAGCAGAACCTGGCGATCACCGCCGGCAGCAACAACCTGCGCCAGGTCAGCGCCGGCTTCAGCAACCGCGGTGAGCGCGGCTGGATCTCGGCCCAGGGCGGTTACCAGAAGACCGACGGCATCAACGCCTGCCGCGGCACCGCCGCTGGCTGGGGCGCCGGCTGCTACGCCGATGAGCCCGACCGCGATGGCTACCGCAACACCTCCATCAACGTGCGCGGCGGCTACGCCCTGACCGACACGCTGAGCCTGGAAGGCCATGTGCTCAACGCCGACAGCTTCAACGAATACGACGGCAGCATCTTCGGCGGCAACGAAGCCGACAACCGCCAGCAGGTCTACGGTGCCAAGCTCGCCTGGGCTGCATCGGATAGCTTCCGTCTGAGCGCACAGGTTGGCCGCAACCGTGACGAAGCCGATAACTACTTCGCGAATGCCAACACCGGCACCCGCAGCTTCGCCAGCACTTTCGATACCCGCCGCGATACCGCCAGCGTGCAGGGCGACTTCAGCTTCGCCGAAGGCCAGCAGATCACCGCCGGCGCCGACTGGCAGAACGACAAGGTGACCAGCTCCACCGCCTTCGACATCGACCAGCGCGACAACCTGGGCGTGTTTGCCGAGTACCAGGGCCAGTTCGGCGCACACTCGCTGCAGGCCAGCGTGCGCAATGACGACAACGAGCAGTTCGGCAACCACACCACCGGTAGCCTGGGTTATGGCTTTGCCTTCGGTAATGGCTTCCGCCTGACCGCCAGCGCCGGCACCGGCTTCAAGGCACCGACCTTCAACGACCTGTACTACCCGGGCTTCAGCAACCCGAACCTGAAGCCGGAAGAATCCAAGAGCCTGAACCTGGGCATCGCGCAGTACGCCGACAACTGGAACTGGACCTTCAACGCCTACGAAACCCGCGTCGACCAGCTGATCGGCTACGACAGCAACTTCGACCTGGTCAACGTCGCCGAAGCCCGCATCCGCGGCGCCGAGCTAACCGGCTACCTGTCGCTGGCCGGTTTCGACATCAACGCCCAGGCCAGCTTCACCGACCCGCGCGACCACACCTCCGGCGCCGCCACCTACGACAACCTGCTGGCCCGCCGCGCACGCACCAGCGGCCGTCTGGACGTGGACAAGAGCTTCGGCCCGCTGCGTCTTGGCGTGACCGCTGCCGGCAGCGGCCACCGCTTCGACAACGCTGCCAACAGCGTGCGACTGGCCGGCTACGGCACCATGGATGTGCGCGTTGAGTACGCCATCAACGATGCATGGAGCCTGCAGGCCAAGGCCGCCAACGTGTTCGACCGCGAGTACGAAACCGTTGCCTGGTACAACCAGCCGGGCCGCGAGTACCAGCTGACCCTGCGTTACAACTCGAAGAACTAAGCCATCACGGCTGGATGATTCAAGTTGCCCCGGTGTTCGCACCGGGGCATTTTTGTTGGTCGTTTGTAGGAGCGCCGTAAGCCGCGAAGCAGATGAACGGCCCGATTGCGGAAATACCCGCTATTTCATTGATGCCAGCTTCGCGACTGATGGATCTCTCGATTGCGGAAATTCCTGCAATTTCATTGGTCCAGGCTTCGCGGCTGACGCCGCTCCCACATATCAGCTCAAAGCACCGGCCTTGGCGTTTGGGACCCGGCTTGTGGGAGCGGCGTCAGCCGCGAAGCAACTGGACCGCACGATTGCAGAAATCACTGCAATTCCATTGCAGCCAGCTTCGCGGCTTACGCCGCTCCCACAAGGGATCTTCAAGAATGGCTACGCGACGATCGCAACCAACTCACGCATATCGTCGATCACCGCCGTTGCTTCAGCTGCATCCAGATCCAGGTCGCGCGAATAGCCGTAACGTACCAGCACGATCGGCATGCCAGCGTTGTTGGCCGCGCCCAGATCCGTGCCCGAATCACCAACCATCAGGCAATCCTCCACAGGCTGCTGCAGCAGACGCGCCACATGCAACAACGGCTCGGCTGCAGGCTTGCGCTGCGGCAGCGAATCGCCACCGATGATGTGCGCGAAGAAGCCGGCGATGCCCAGATGCTGCAACAGAGGCGCAACCATCGCCGCCGGCTTGTTGGTGCAGATGGCCATCGGCAGGCCGCGTGCCTGCAATGCAGTCAAGGCTTCGCCAACACCGTCGTAGAGCCGCGGGCTGCGCAGCAGGCAGGCCTTGTAGTGCCGCATGAAAACCGACATCACCTCTTCCAGCGCCAATGCGCTGCCAGCGTTCGCCAATGCGGTGGACACCAGGTTGCGTACGCCCTCACCTATCCAGCTGCGCACCGTCGCCTCGGAGACGCGCGGCAGCGCCAGCTCTTCCAATGTGAGGTTCACTGCCTCGGCGATATCACCTGCGCTGTCTACCAGCGTGCCATCCAAATCGAACACCAAGGCCGTAGTCGCCACGCATCCACACTCCCGGAAAATGAGCATCGATTGTAGCGGCGCCGCGTTGCGCAAAGGATGTACTCAATCCAACGAGATGCTGCGAAACAAATCACCCTGGATCACGCGTTCTTCGCGATCACGGAAGCCTGACAAGCCCACACCGACCAAGCGATACCGCGTGTCAGCTGGCAACTGCACGCGTTGGCACAAGGCCAAGGCAATGTCGCGAAGATCTTCCACCGAACATGGCGGCGTATCCGGCGTATAGCTGCGGGTAAGAATGCGGAACTGCGCGGTTTTCAACTTCAGCACGACGGTGTGACCAATGCGCTCGGTGCGCCCGGTTGCACGCCAGGTGCGTTCTGCCAATTGAGTGATGGCTTCATCGAACTCGCCCATGTGCAGGTCTTCGGCGAAGGTGTCTTCGGAAGAAATGGACTGCACTGGCTGATCCGGTTCTACCGGCCGCTCGTCGATGCCGCGCGCGCGTCTGTACAAGCCCACACCAAAGCTGCCGAACAAGGCCTGCAGTTGTTCAAGCGGCAGCGCGCGCAGGTCGCCGACGGTGATGATGCCAAGCGCCGACAGCTTGCCTTCCATCACCTTGCCCACGCCCGGCACCCGCTTGACCGGCAACGGTGTCAGGAACTGCTCCACCTTCGACGGCGGCACCACGAACTGACCATCGGGCTTGCGCCAGTCCGAGGCGACCTTGGCCAGGAACTTGTTCGGGGCGATGCCGGCCGAGGCGGTCAGGCCGGTGGTCTCGCGGATCTGCGCGCGGATGGTACGTGCGATCTCGGTGGCGATACCGTCGCAGCTCGGCGATTCGGTGACGTCCAGAAACGCCTCATCCAGCGACAGCGGCTCCACCAGCGGGGTGTGCTGCAGGAAAATCTCGCGGATCTGCCGCGACACCGCCTTGTAGCGGGCAAAGTCCGGCGGCACGAACACCGCATCCGGGCACAGGCGCTCCGCCCGCAGCGCCGGCATGGCCGAGCGCACCCCGAACTTGCGGGCCTCGTAGGAGGCCGCGCACACCACCGAACGCGCCCCGCGCCAGGCCACCACCACCGGCCGTCCGCGCAAACCGGGGTCATCACGCTGCTCCACGGACGCATAGAAGGCGTCCATGTCGACGTGGATGATCTTGCGCTGCTCGCTCAAGGCAACAGTCCTAAAAGGTAGCCAACATGATAGCTGTTGTCGCTAAATGCACACTTGTCCTCACAAATGTACTTATTCATACCTCCCGTAACAGCCCGCGAACGGCGCTTATCTGCAGCTAACATACGCAACCGTCCAGTTAAAACATTTGATTGAACGCAGATGCTGCAGCATGCTCCGGGGCTCGCAATGGCTTTGGATTACCCCGGATGACCCGTCTGCATGCTTTCTCGCGCGACCAGCTGCTGGCCAGCGCGCGTGGCGAACTTTTCGGCCCGAACAAAGGCCGCCTGCCCAATGACCCGATGCTGATGTTCGACCGCATCACCGAGATCCGCGAGGACGGTGGCGCACACGGCAAGGGCATGATCCGGGCCGAGCTGGATATCCGTCCTGACCTGTGGTTCTTCGGCTGCCACTTCATCGGCGACCCGGTGATGCCGGGCTGCCTGGGCCTGGATGCCATGTGGCAGCTGACCGGCTTCTACCTGACCTGGCTGGGCGCGGAAGGCCGCGGCCGTGCGCTGGGCTGTGGCGAGGTCAAGTTCACCGGCCAGGTGCTGCCCAGCGCCAAGCTGGTGCAGTACGAAATCGATGTCTCGCGCGTGATCAACCGCAAGCTGGTGATGGCACAGACCGACGCCCGCATGCTGGTCGACGGCCGCGAGATCTATTCCGCCAAGGACCTGCGCGTAGGTCTGTTCACCTCAACCGAGAGCTTCTGATGCGTCGTGTCGTCATTACCGGCATGGGCATCACGTCCTGCCTTGGCAACGATCTGGACACTGTGTCCAGCGCCCTGCGTGACAGCCGTCCCGGCATCGTCACCCTGCCCGACCACGCCGAAGCCGGCCTGCGCAGCCAGATCGGCGGCAAGGTCGAGATCGACCTGGACGCACAGGTGGACCGAAAGCTCAAGCGCTTCATGAGCGACGCAGCGGCCTACAGCTATGTCGCCATGCGCGACGCCATCACCGATGCCGGCTTGGATGAAAGCCAGGTCAGCAACGTACGCAGCGGCCTGATCGCCGGCTCCGGCGGCGGCTCCAGCGAATGGCAGGTGGAAGCGGCCGATCTGCTGCGCAACCGTGGCGTGCGCAAAGTTGGCCCGTACATGGTGCCGCGCACGATGTGCTCAACGGTGTCGGCCAATCTGGCCACGGCCTTCAGCATCAAGGGCCTGAGCTATTCGCTGTCGGCCGCCTGCGCCACCTCGGCACATTGCATCGGCGCTGCCGCCGACCTGATCCGCCACGGCGCCCAGGACGTGATGTTTGCCGGCGGCGGTGAAGACCTGCACTGGTCGATGAGCGTGATGTTCGACGCCATGGGTGCACTGTCCACCAGCTTCAACGAAACCCCAAGCACCGCATCGCGCCCGTACGACGCCAACCGCGACGGCTTCGTCATCGCAGGCGGCGCCGGCATGCTGGTGCTGGAAGACTACGACCACGCGGTTGCGCGTGGTGCGCGCATCTACGCCGAGCTGGTTGGCTACGGCGTGACCTCCGATGGTGCCGACATGGTCGCCCCGTCCGGTGAAGGCGCCGTGCGTTGCATGAAGATGGCGATGGAAGGCCTGGACCGTCCGATCGACTATCTGAACACCCACGGCACCTCGACGCCGTTGGGCGACGTGACCGAGCTGGGTGCAGTGCGCCAGGTGTTTGGTGATGCCGTGCCGCCGTTGTCCTCGACCAAGGCGTTGTCGGGTCACTCTTTGGGCGCAGCGAGCGTGCACGAGGCGATCTACTGCCTGCTGATGATGCGCGATGGCTTCATGGCGGGCTCGGCCAATATCGAAACCCTGGACGAGCGCGTGGAAGGCTTCCCGATTCTGCGCAAGACGCAGGATGCGAAGTTGGACACGGTGATGTCGAACAGCTTCGGTTTTGGCGGCACCAATGCGACCTTGATCTTCGGGCGGGTTTGATGGCGGATTGATCTGAAAAAAAACAGCCGCGAAAGCGGCTGTTTTTTTGTGCTTCTGCTTCTGCTTTGGCTTTGCTGTTGCTCTTGATGTCCCCTCTCCCGTTTACGGGAGAGGGGTTGGGGTGAGGGGAAGCTTTTGCTTTTGCTTTTGCTTTTGCTTTTGCTTCAGCTATAGCCGTTGCTCTGCTGCTCCAAAAAACAACAGCAACAGCAATGGCAACAGCAACAAGCAGAAGCTGCCCTCACCCCTACCCCTCTCCCGCAGGCGGGAGAGGGGAAAGCAGAGCATGAGCAGAGCTGGGCAAAGCCAAAAGCAAAGCCAAAGCCAAAGCCAAGCCAAAGCAAGAGCAACGCCAAAGCAAAGGCATGAGCAAAGCGAAAGCAGAACCGAAGCAGAGCCGAAGCAGAGCAAGAGCCAAACCCAAACCCAAACCAGAGCCCGAGCCCGAGCCAGCTTCCTCAGTCGTAATTACTCAACGCCAGCGACAGCAACGCCTTGGCCTGCTCGCGCAAGGACTGCGGCTCCACGATCTCCGCGTCCGAGCCGTAATGCAGCACGTCCATCAACAGCTCGCGCGATACGCTGTACGGCACCTTCAATTCATAACGCCCATCAGCAAGAAACCGTCCCTGCTGTTTGGAATGCCAATGTTCATCGGCCACCCAGCGCGCAGCCTTGGCACTGAAAACGATCGTCGCCCAGCCCTTCGGCGCGCCCGAGAAAATGCCGTAGCTGGCCGCCAACTGCTCGTTCAACTCTTCATCGGCCACATCACGCGCCGGCTGATCAAGCAGCCGCGCCTGATGGATGCGATCCACTGCAAAACTGCGCACCGCCTCACGGTTGTGATCCCAAGCATCCAGGTACCAGTTGTCGCGGTAATGGGTAATGCGCTGCGGCGACACCGTGCGGCGGGTTGCCTCATCGGTGGAACGTGCGCGGTATTCAAAGGACAGCTGCTTGCGCTCCAGCACGCCAGAAGCCACCGTGCGGAAACTGGCCTCATCCAGCTTGCGGCCGCGGTGCGGAATCACCCGCACCCGCTCCACCGGCCAATGCGAAGCACCCGCCTGTGCGGCCAACAGGCCCTCGATACGCTGCTGCAGCGGCGCCAGCATCGACGACAACACCCCGCCGCCAGTCCGCGCCAACAGGTGCTGCGACGCCAGCAACGCGTGCAACTCCTCCGAACTCAGCCACAAACCTGGCAGCTCGAAACGGTCGCTTTCCCCACTCAGGTAGCGGAACCCGGCCTCGCCATCGCCCTCCACCGGCGCCATCAGCGCATCACGCAGGAAGGCCAGGTCACGGTAGACCGTGGCACGGGAACAGCCCAATTCCTCCTGCAACCGCATCACCGTAACCGGATAGCGGGCGGACTTGAGCAGACGATGCAGGGCGTTGATGCGTTCATAGCGGTCCATGCCCGGATTATGTCCGACTCCGGGCTGCAATGGAGCAGGTCGGCCGCCGGTATAACCACCGATGAAGCCCCCGGCCCCTCTGTGCGCCTGAGGGTCAGGGACCATCCGGTATCATCCAGATGCCTATCATTCCCGTCTCTCCCATGGAGATCCCCCTGATGTCCCTGCGTGTTTCCCTATTGCTGCCGTTGCTGCTGGCCGCCCCGCTGGCCTGGGCCGACGACGCCTCCGACCTTGCCGCCATGACTTCCCCATGGAGCGGCAGCGGCGGCGAACTGGGCTTTGCCTCGGCCCACGGCAATAGCACCACCGAAAGCTTCAACGGCCGCCTGAAGCTGCGCTACACCGACAATGATTGGATCCACAGCATGGATCTGTTTGGTCTGCGCTCCAGCGCCGAGTACACCGAAACCGCCGACGATGGCAGCACCAGCCGCAAGCGTCAGACCACCGCCAACCGCTACACCGGCAGCGCCGGCAGCGCCCTGCAGCTGGGCGAGCACCGCCAGCTCACCGCCACGGTGCGTTATGAAAGCGACGACTTTGCCACCTACGACCGCCAGGGCAGCTTCGGTCTGGGTTACGGCACGCGCCTGATCGATGGCGAGCGCCTGACCCTGGATACACAGATCGGCCCCGGTGTGCGCCGTTCGCACAATGCCGATACCGACGAAGACCGCACAGGCCTGATTGGTCGCGGCCTGTTCGACCTGAAGTATGCCCTTACCGAAAACACCGACCTGGTGAACTCACTGCTGGTGGAATCGGGCTCGTACAACACCTTCGCGCAGAATGATTTCGGCGTCTCGGTGAGCATGAACAAGCACTTTGCCTTGAAAGCCGGCTGGCAGGCCCGCCACAACAGCGACGTCGCCGAAGACAAGCGCAAGACCGACACCCTGACCACCATGAACGTGGTCTACAGCTTCAAGTAAGCAACGCCGGGCGCAAGCCCGGCATTCGCCTCACTGTAGTGCCGAGCCATGCTCGGCAAGGGGCGTTACCGGGCTGGTCTGATGCCGAGCATGGCTCGGCACTAGGTTTGGGCTTTGTCGATAGAGCCCCTGCCGAGCATGGCTCGGCACTACCGGTAGCGCTGCCTCAGCGCAGCAACTCGCCCGCGCCGGCAGCCAGAAGCTGCCGCGCCACTTCCTGACCCAGCGCTTCCGGGTCGCTTGCCGGGCCTTGCGCCTGCGCACGAACTGCACGGCCATCGGCGACGCCGCCGACCAAGCCCTGCAACCACAGGTCATCACCACGCCACTGCGCCAAGCCTGCAACCGGCACATGGCAGCTGCCATCCAGCGCGCGGTTCATGGCCCGCTCCGCTTCCACACAAGTGCGGGTGGAGGCATCGTCCAGCGCCTTGAGCAGATCGATGATCTCCCCAGCATCTTGGCGGCATTCAATCGCCACTGCTGCCTGTGCAGGTGCCGGCAGCCATTGCGGTGCGACCAGGCGATCACGGATGCGCGCGCCCAGTTCCAAGCGTTCCAAGCCCGCGCAGGCCAGGATGATGGCGTCGTACTCGCCCGCGTCCAGCTTGGCCAGGCGGGTGTTGACGTTGCCACGCAGGTCGCGCGACGTGAGGTCCGGACGCAGCGCACGCAGCTGTGCCTGCCGGCGCAACGACGAAGTGCCGACGCAGGCGCCCTGCGGCAACGCATCCAGCGACGCATACGTGTTGGAGACGAAAGCATCGGCCGAATCGGCGCGGGTCAGGATCGCCGGCAACACGAACGGCGCCTCCAACTCCATCGGCACATCCTTGAGCGAGTGCACCGCGCAATCGGCGTCACCACGCAGCATCGCCAGCTCCAGCTCCTTCAGGAACAGGCCCTTGCCGCCAATGTCGGCCAGCGAGCGGTCGAGGATTTCATCGCCGCGCGTGCTCATCGGCACAAGTTCCACCTGCAGGCCCGGGTGGGCCTGGCGCAGGCGGTCGGCAACGTGTTCGCTCTGCCACAGGGCAAGCGGGCTCTTTCGGGTGGCGATACGCAGGATGCTCATGCGGCCATTATCGCCGCTGCAAGCCCCGGGTCACAGCCGTTCCATCTCGGTCTTCAGCCCGGCAACGCAGCGGCGGCTGATTTCCAGCGGCTGCGGGACATCACGCAGCACCGCCTGCACCAGCCCGGCCGGCGTGCGGCGGACTTCCTGCAGCCGATCGCGGGCGATCAGGCAGTTGCGATGGATGCGGATGAAACGCCCGGAAAACTCGTCTTCCAGCGAGCGCAGCGATTCCTCGATCAAGTCTTCACCACGCAGGTGGTGCACCACCACGTACTTTTCCTCGGCCTGCAGGTAGAGGATGTCCTCCACCGGCACCAGCCGCAGGCTGCCGCGCAGACGCGCGCACAACGCTCGTCGCGGCTGCGTGGCCGCGGCAGGCGCGGCATTGGCACGACCGGCGATGAAGGTGCGGGCGCGCTCCAGTGCCGCGCCCAGGCGCTCGGCGCGCACCGGCTTCATCAAGTAGTCGATCGCCGCCGCTTCGAAAGCCGACAAGGCATGCGCGTCGTAGGCGGTACAGAACACCACCGCTGGGCGCGGCTCAAACCGCGCCAGATGGCGGGCGACCTCCAGACCGTCGATGCCGGGCATGGCGATATCCAGCAACACCAGATCCGGCTGGGTCTGCGCGCAGGCGTGCAGGGCCTCGTTGCCGTTGGCTGCCTCGCCAACCACTTCCACCCCCGCCAGCTCAGACAGCAGCGCGCGCAAGCGCTCGCGTGCCAACGGCTCGTCATCGGCGATTACTACCTTCACACCACTACCTCGCTCACGGCTCCCCAGTCGTGGCGACATGGTAGCTGGGTTCGGCCTAAGCCGCCGTCAACAACCCGGCAACTGCGGTGCAGCTCACAAACCGGTCATGCCTGTGTGAATCCGGCCTGTGTGAATCCGGCCTGCGCGAAACGGGCCTGCAACCAGTCACCCAGCGCGTGGATCTCTTCGCCGCAGACCTGGTGGGCCATCGGATAGCGATGCCATTCCAAGCCGAAGCCCAAGGTCTTGAGCACCTGTGCACTGTGCTCGGCGATCTGCAGCGGAATCACCGGATCGGCGCTGCCATGGGCCATGAAGATCGGTTGGGCGATGGCGCCATCCACCAGCTGCGACGGTGCGGCGTCCACTTCCGGCAGATAGGTCGACAAGGCCACCAGGCCGGCGACCGGCTCACGGCGCTTCAGGCCAGCGGACAGGATGATCGCCCCGCCCTGCGAGAAGCCGGCCAGAACGATACGGTTGGCCGGAATGCCACGCGCCTGCTCCCGGGCGATCAGTTCTTCCAGTTGCTCCACAGATTCAGCGACACCCTTGGCGTCGGCGCGGCTGCGGAAATCCATGCTGACGATGTCATACCAGGCACGCATCGGCATGCCGTTGTTGATGCTGACCGGGCGCTTGGGCGCATGCGGGAACACGAAGCGGATCGCCGGCCATTGCGGACGCACCAGCTCGGGCACGATAGGCGCGAAATCATGGCCATCGGCACCCAGGCCATGCAGCCAGATCACCGACCATTCCGGCGACGCGCCGGTTTCCTGCTCCACTGTTTCCAGCATGTGTATGACTCCCAAAGACAGGCAGGAATTATGCCTGCCCGGCGCAGCCATCGGTGTAGCCGGAGGCTTGTAGGAGCGGCGTAAGCCGCGAAGCTGGTGGTACTACCGGTTGAAGCCAATCCGGCTACCTGCACGTAGATCGCAGGCCAAATGGCGGTGCATTGCTATCGGCTTCGCGGCTTACGCCGCTCCTACAAGAGCCACAGCCTTCAATCCTGCAGCGGTTCCTTCAGCGCAGCCGCACGCAACTCAGCTGCACGCAGCAGCACCGGAGGCGGGGCGTTTTCTTCCGGGATGCATAGCAGACCATGCCTGCGCAGCCAGTCGCCCGCCTTGCGCGAGGAAGTCCATGCCACCACCGGTACGGCCAGCGCCATGCCGATCACTACTGGCGCCATCCACGCCGCCAATGGCGGCGACACCATATAAGCGGCCACACCCATCACCACGCCGAACACGCTCAAGCCGCCATAGCTGCGCAGCAAAGCTCCCAGCGAAATACTGCCGTCATCACGCTGTTGCGCATCCCAGCCCGAATCCTTGCCGGCCAGCACCTCAGCCACACCGCGCGACTGCACATACATCACCACCGGCGCCATCAGTGCCGCCAGCACGGTTTCCAGCAGCATGGAAATGAAGGCGCGGAACGCGCCACCGCAACCAATCCGCTCCTTGCGCGAGGTCAGCATCGCCACATAGCCCATCAGCTTGGGCGACAGCAGCGCGACCATGGTCACCACGAATACCCAGAACACGCCGTCCTGATCCAGGCCACGCCAGTAATGCGCCGGTGACATCCTTAGATGCAGATGCAGTTCCTCGGCCAGATCAATGCCACCGTGGATCAGCGGGATGGCGATACCTATCAGCATCAACATCGCCCACATCGGTGCGGTGAAGTAATGGCCGATGCCGATCAACATGTGCACGCGACTGACCCAGTGCAGGCCCGGCGTGGCCACCACCTTGGAGTGCTGCAGATTGCCCTGGCACCAGCGGCGGTCACGGATCAACAGATCGGTCAGGGTCGGCGGGCCTTCTTCGTAGCTGCCGTGCAGATACGGCACCATGTGCGAGGCCCAGCCACCGCGGCGGATCAGCGCGGCCTCGACGAAATCATGGCTCAGCACGTGACCACCAAACGGCTTGCGCCCCGGCAGTTCCGGCAGACCGGCCTGCTCGGCGAACGCCTGGGTGCGGATCACCGCGTTGTGGCCCCAGTAATTGCTTTCCGCGCCGTGCCACCAGGCCACACCATAGGCCATCACCGGCCCGTACACGCGACCACCAAACTGCTGCATGCGGGCGAAGGCGGTGCGGCCACCGACCACCGCCGGCAACGACTGGATCAGGCCGACGGTCGGATGATTTTCCATCGCCGACACCAGCCGCACGATCACATCGCCGGTCATCAAGCTGTCGGCATCGAGGATAAGCATCTGCGGGTAGGCACCACCGAAGCGTCGCACCCAGTCAGCGATATTGCCGGCCTTGCGCCCGACATTGCTGGCGCGGCGGCGGTAATACAGCCGCTCGGCGCCGCCGGTGGCTTCCACCAGGCGCGCAAATACCTGCTCTTCGGCACGACCGATCGCATCGCGGGTGGTATCGCTGAGCACGTAGAAATCGAAGTACTCCAGCTGCCCGGTCGCGGCCACCGATTCGTAGATCGCCTGCAGGCCGGCCATCATCCGGCGCGGGTCTTCGTTATAGGTGGGCATCAACAAGGCGGTACGGCTGCGCAGCTGCGGCAGCGGCGTATCCGGGTAGATGCCCAGCTTGCGGCGCCCGCGCAGCAGCGCCTGCAGACCGGCCAGGCTGCTGACGAAGGACATCGCGATCCAGGCAAACAGCAGCACGAACAGGCCCAGCAGGCAGGCTTCGAGCACGTTGATGCCGCCATTGGACAGCACCCGCGCCATCAACCAGGTAGCCAGCAGCGTGGTCAGCGCGGTGCTGCCAAACACATACAGCCGGCGCAGGCCGATATTGGCCGGTGCGGTCTTCTGCCGCGGCACATGCAGCGAGCCCGAGCGCAGCGATTGCTCGGGCATAAGCAATGGGTGCTCAGCCGGCAATACCGCAATACCGGCATCCAAACCATTGTTGGTGGTGACGTTGTTGCTCATTGCTTGCCCCGCTGCGCCATCTGCAGGCAGTCCTGGCGGCACACCTTGCCGTAACGCTGTTTGCTTGCGTGTTGCACCTGAATTCCTTGAAGGAGAAGCTGACCAGCCGGGGGAAACTAGAAGAACCAACCTAAACCTGCGGCAAACGAACCCTGCCGATCGCGATGCGGGAGCCCCCTCGAACCGCCTCGCTGCGGGCGGCAACAGCACCGCCCAGGCCGCTCCAGGGCCAACCGCCGCAATCCCATGACGGCATTGGCGATGGGGAATTATCCACCATCAAATCGACAGGTACACCTTTGCCAGTCAGTTTGGCCGGGTTGCCAAAGTCGCCTGACCGCGTCTCCCCGGGCATGACACCCGCATGACGCCGACTATGCCAAACCTGCCCGACCTCCGGCCTTCCAGCGGACATGGCAAGGTCAGCGCAGGCCTGGCGATGCGCTCCAGGTGGCCAGGGAGCGCCAACGCAGCGGCAGCATTGCGCGAACACCACGGAAGCCCGAACACCGCCATATGTCGCTGCCATGCGCCGGGATTCCCGGCCAGGCCCGGCGCCAGCGTTGATGGCACCTTGGCCATGTGCCGAGCAACCAGGACGCGGCCTGCTGAATTCGGCCAATACCCTCAGCGCGGTCCAGCGCCCCAACATGCACACACACAACGCAGGCTAAATCCGGCGGTGCACGCAACGCGATCACAACATTGCGCTCACCTGACGCAAACCCGGCAATGCGCAGGCTCAAAGCGTCTGCAGCGAGGCAGACGTTTCCGGAGACTGTTCGTGGACCGCAACCGTGTTGAAGGCACCAAACACGAAATCAAGGGTGCCATCAAGGAAGCTGCTGGGAGAATCACTGGCAACAAGGCCCAGCAGATGGCCGGCAACATGGAGAAAAATGCAGGAAAAGCACAGAAAGCAATGGGCAAGGCTGCAGACGAGGTAAAGCATCGACATTCATGACGAACGCATCACCCAGCAAGAACTGCTTCCGCAACGCATATAACCGGAGCCCGTAGTACCCGGTATCACTGTGCAGTTTCAATGGCGCGACCGTGTGGAAGCCGGCCGCGCCATCACTTCATCATCAGGTCAAAACCTGATCAAAGCTCGCGCTCGGACAACAGGCCGATGCGACGGAACCAGATTTCCAATGGCACCGTCACCAACGGTGGCACCGCCGCCAGCAACGCCAACAGCACTGCCCACAGCGGCCAACGCAGTTTCACCCACGCGTACAGGCTGACCACCACGTAGAACAGGAAGGCCAGGCCGTGCAGGCGGCCGAACAGCCATACACCCAGCTCGGTGGTGCCGGTGCCGTACTTGAGCACCATGCCGATCAGCAGCCCGGCCCAGGTGACACCTTCAATCAGTGCAGCGGCGGCAAACAACTTGCCGGCGGGAGTCATTGGTTTGGCAGACATCGATTCCATCAGCGGTTCGAAAGAACAGCGATTGTAGGCGAGAATGCGTCGCATCCCCGCGACTCAGATCCAACCGCGTCGTTTGAACCACAGCAGCGGCACCACGATGCTCAGGCCCACTGCGGCCAGCGCGATGGCATAACCGTAATGCCAATGCAGTTCCGGCATCGAGGCGAAGTTCATGCCCCATACCCCGACCAGCACGGTCGGCGGAATACCAACCACCGAGGCCACGGCCATCACCTTCATCACCTCGTTCTGGTCCATGTTGATCAGGCCGAGCACGCTGTCCAGCAGGAACTCGTTGCGATCACCCAATTGCTGCTCGAACTCGCTCAACGAGGTCAGGTCCTTGACCACCAGCTTGATCCGCTTCGGCGCATCGGCACCGAACCACTCCGGCGTGGCTTCATCCAGATAGTTCATCATCCGCAGCATGCCGTGCAGGGTGTTATGCAGCGCGCCGATGCGCCGTCCCATCGTGCCAACCTCATGCAGCATCTGCTCCAGCCTGCGTGAGGCGCGCTTGCCCTTGGGGTTGTTGAAGGCCTGTCTGGAAAACTCACTCATCGTGCTTTCCAGCGATTCCAGCAGATCGGCCAGGCGATCGACGATGTGCTCGATCATGCGCAGGAACAGATCTGCCGAACCGTGGCAGGGGTGCTTGCCCAGCTCTGCTTCCACGCCTTCCAGCGCATCGATGCGATGCTCGCGCTGTACTACCAGCGCATTGGGCGCCACGACGAAGCCCAGTGGCCCGACGACGTGTTCAATCTCATACTGGAAGCGCGGCAGATTCAGCACCAAGGCCTCGCCTTCCACCCGCACCCGGCTGCTGAACTCGATCTCACTGATGCCGGCCCGGTCGGGAATGCGGAAACCTACCTGCCGCGAGGCCTGTTCCAGCTCCTCAGGCGTTGGCTGGCACAGGTCAACCCACAACGAGGCGGGCGCCGTGCCGCCGGCAGTGGTGGCGAGGGTGCGGCATTGGAGCATGGCGTGATTCCGGTTCCAGACCAGCGCTCATCCTCGTCCCCGGCGCACGCCGAGTAAAGCCACTGACTGCCCAGGCCTGCACCTGCGTCGCCAGCTACGGGCCCAGCAAGGCCGCATCAGCTGTTCGAGCGGGAACAAGGCGATACCCCGGGCCCACGGTTGCAAAGCGCGCCCGCCTTCACGCAAGCTCGCCATTCCTTCAACCACCAGTCCAGCCATGCAAGACAACATCATCCAGATCATCCCCGCCGACGGCTGGGTAGCCGTATTCGAAGAAGCCGGTGACGAAAGTGCGCAGAGCCTGGTGTGCTTTGCGGTAGTGGAAGAAGCCGGCAAGCGCGCCGTGCGCCCGATGCTGGCCAACGGCAAGCAGATCAGCTTCGCCGACACCCTGCCCAACTTCGTCCGCGTCGAAGAAGCCGACGCATTCGAAGAAGAGGATGAAGACGAAGAGGACGAGGAGGAAGAAGACGAAGAAGAGGAGGAGGAAGAAGAGGCGTAAGCCGCTTCTCCCAAGCTCGTATCAAGCAGCTACCTTGTGGGAGCGGCGCTGAGGCTCCAACTGTAGTGGGGCGGCGCGCGCCGGGCCGGGGGAGGCGGGCCAGACCCCGGGCCCGGCGGGCGGGGCGGGGAGGGGCCGCGGCGGGGGTTGGGCCGAGCGCGACTCAGAC
>NZ_JBRRDY010000050.1:0-24226 GCF_056759935.1 Stenotrophomonas sp. STEN035 | reverse complement strand
GCGGCCCTTGGCGGGCATGAGTTTTCCCGCTAATCCCCCCCCGTTGGGAGGTCCCGGGGGTGCCAGGGGGCTTTCCGGGTCTTCCCGTGGGCGCTGTTTGGCGGGCCACTACCGACAGCAGCAGAGCCAACCCCTTCGCTTCGCAAAAGGGAGGGAGCAAACCCCACCGTTACTTTGTCCTCATAAACCCGACCCGGGTTTCAGGCGATAATCCGCCCAGCGCCGGCGTGTTGCCCGCGCACTCCCCCGTTTCGGAATTGCAATGAGCGAGATTCGCAAGGTACCGGCCTCCGCCGGTGCGGAATGGCTGCTGACCGGTTTTGGCCTGCTCAAGCGCGCGCCACTGGCGCTGGGTTCGCTGGGCATCCTGTGGGGCGTCGGCACCTCGCTGGTGCTGTCGCTGTCGATGCTGGTGCCGGCACTGGGCACCGTGGTGCAGCTGCTGCTGCTGTTGGCCGGCCCGTTGTTCATGGGCGGCATGTTGTGGGCGATCCGCGAGGTCGACCAGGGCCGAGCCGCCAAACCTGCGCACCTGCTGCAGGGCGTGCAGGAAGGCCGCGCGCCGCACCTGCTGGTGGCCCTGTTGCCGCAGCTGTTTGCCGCGCTGCTGCTGGGCACGCTGCTGCTGGTGCTGGTCGGCACCGATGGGCTGCAGCAGCTGTCGGTGGTGATGGTCAAGCTCAATGAGCTCAGCCAATCCGGTGCACAGCCAGACCCAGCGCAGATCGAGGCTTTGGTGGCGACGCTGCCGGCCGGGCGCATCCTGCTGTGGCTGCTGTTGCTGATCGCCAGCTTCGTCGCTGTGACGCTTGCGCTGTTCGTGATGCCACCGCAGGTAATGTTCGAGCGCTCCGGTGGCATGCACGCGCTGCGCGAAAGCCTGCGCGCCAGCATCCACAACCTGCCGGCGATGCTGGTGTTCTTCGTGCTGGCGTTCATTGCCATTTTCGCGATCTATTTCGCGGTGATCATCGTGGCGCTGTTCATCGGCCTGATCGCCGGCCAGGTCGCCGCCATGGCAATCGCGCAGTTGTTGCTTATGGCAATACTGATGCCGGTCTTCGCCGGCGCCGTGTACGCAGCGTGGAAGCAGATTCTGGCGCCAACCGATGCCGCCGGCCCGACCCCGCCGCCGGTAAAAAACGGTCACGTGTTCGAAGCCTGATCCAGGCTGCGACGTCGCTTGCAGCAAGGCCGCGCAGAGATGCGCGGCCTTTTTGTTTTACACCGTGTCGCGGCTGCGCTTGATCAGGTACATGGCCTGGTCGGCAGCATGCAGCAGGGCATCCACCTCGGCACCGTCCGCAGGGTAAGCGGCCACGCCAATGCTGGCGGCGATAGCCAGGGTGAGTGCTTCGCCATCGCGCAGGTAGTGCATCGGTGCCTGCAACGACTGCGTCACCCGCTCCATCAGACGATGGGCATCACTGATGTCGTCGAGTTCTTCCAGCACCAGCGCGAACTCGTCGCCACCCAACCTGGCCACCGTGTCGTTCTCACGCAGCGCACCGCGCAACCGTGCGGCCAACTCGATCAGCACCGCATCGCCGGCACCGTGGCCCCAGGTGTCGTTGACCTCCTTGAACCGGTCCACGTCCACATAAACCAGCGCGAACATGCCGCCGTGGCGCTGCGCGCGGTGATGGGCGCTTTCCAGCCGGTCCATGAACAAGGCCCGGTTGGGCAACCCGGTCAGCATGTCGTGCATGGCCAGATGGCGCATTTCCTGCTCCATCTGCTTGCGCTGCTCGACTTCGATTTCCAGCTGGCGGTTGCGCTCGGACAGCTCGCTCAGCGCATCACGCAGCGCCACCCGGTGCCGGTACAACTCCAGGAACACCTGCACCTTGGACAGCAGGATGGTGGCCTCCAGCGGCTTGGCCATGTAGTCCACCGCACCGAAGCCATAGCCCTTGAGCCGGTGCACGTCGTCGGCATACGTCGCCGTGACGAAGATGATCGGGGTCTGCCGGGTGGTTTCTTCCTGCGACAGGATCTCGGCCACTTCGAAGCCGTTGATGTCCGGCATGTAGACATCCAGCAGCACCAGCGCGAACTCGTCGTCCAGCGTCGCCTTGAGTGCATCGTTGCCGCAGGCCGCCTCGACCACTTCCACGTCGAGCTTGGCCAGCACCCGGCGGATCACCAACAGGTTGGCGGGGTTGTCATCTACGGCCAGGATCTTGGGGCGCTGCACTGCCACCGGCTTGGTCACGAGCATAATGCTTCCAGCAAAAAGGGAATTTCGGGGAGCGGCAGGCAATGATCGGCGCCTGCCAGCTCCAGTGCGGCGGCAGGCATCATAGCCACTTGCGCCGTTTCCGGGTCCTGAACGATCAGTGTGCCACCGGAGCGTCGTATCCGTGCACACCCTTCGGCGCCATCGGAATTTGCCCCGGTCATCAGCACAGCCAGCAGCTGTCCGCGCCAGACCTCGGCCGCAGATTCAAACAGAACATCGATCGAAGGGCGTGAAAATGCCACCCGTGGGTCGATGCTCAGGGCAAAACGGCCGTTGCGCTCGATCAGCAGGTGATAGCCGGATGGGGCCACATAGACCCGCCCCGGCTCGGGCAGCTGGCGTTCTTCGGCCTCCTCCACCGGCAGCCCACTGCGGCTGGCCAGCAGCTCGCAGAACACCCGCATATCCTCCGAACCGCTGTGGCAGACCACCACCATCGGCACCGGCAGCGGCCCTGACAGGCCGCCCAGCAATTGATGCAAGGCAGCAAGCCCGCCCGCCGAGCACCCCACCACAACGGCTTGTGGAGGCTGCCCGGACGCGGTTTTCACAGTAAGCCACCAGCGTTGCGGTACAGCCGCAGTTCGGCATCCAGCGGCACGAAATCGCGCGCACTGGGGGCGAAGCGGATCGACTCGCGATTGCCCAGGCACAGGAAACCGCCGCGGCTGAGGCTGCTGCGGAACAAACCCAGCACCCTGTCCTGCAGCGTGTCGGAGAAATAGATCAGCACATTGCGGCACAGGATCAGCTGCGCCTCGGTGAACACGCCATCGCAGACCAGGTTGTGGTTGGCGAAGGTGACCCGCTCCTTGAGCCGTTCGTCCAGCTTCATGAAGTCGTAGCGGGCGTGGTAGTAATCGGACAGCGTATGGCGGCCTCCGGCCGCCAGGTAATTCTCCGAGTACAGCCGTGCATCGCGGATCGGGAAGATGCCTTCCTGTGCCTTGGCCAGTGCTTCATCGCTGAAGTCGGTGGCGTAGATCTGGCAGCGGTCATACAGACCGGCTTCCTTCAACAGGATGGCCAGTGAATAGACCTCCTGCCCGTGCGCGCAACCGGCCTGCCAGATATTGATCTGCGGGTACGAGGCCAGCACCGGGAATACTTCATCGCGCAGCTTGCGGAACACCGCCGGGTTGCGAAACATCTCCGACACCGGCACCGACAGTTTGGCGATCACCTGCGGCACCATCTCGTCTTCACGCAGCACGCGCGCGGTCAGCTCACTCACCGAGGGCAGGTTCAGCCCATGCGCCAGCGCCAGCACCCGCCGCTTCAACGAGGACGGCGCGTAACCGGTGAAGTCATAGCCATGCCGCCGCGACATCGCGGTGATGAAGGCATCGACTTCGATGTCGTCGATGTCATCGCGCAACGGTTGCGGGGCGATGGGACCTACTTTTGCAGCCATACGCGCATCATCGACAACAGCTTGTCCAGGTCCACCGGCTTGGTGAGGTAGTCATTGGCACCGGCATCCAGGCACTTGTCGCGGTCGCCATGCATCGCCTTGGCGGTGACGGCGATGATCGGCAGGTTGCTCCATTGCGGCAGCTTGCGGATTTCGCGGGTGGTTTCGTAGCCGTCCATGCCCGGCATCATGATGTCCATCAGCACCAGCTCGATGGACGGATTCTCCTCCAACTGCTGCAGCGCCTTGTAGCCATCCTGCGCCATCGACACATTCACCCCGCGCGAACGCAGCGACTTGGACAGGGCGAACAGGTTGCGCATGTCGTCATCGACCAGCAGCACCTGGCGGCCGCCCAGATTATTGTCATCGGACGGCGTGGCGTTGGCCCCACGCGAGCCGATGCTGTGCAGGAACAGGCTCACTTCATCGAGCAGGCGCTCGGGCGAACGCTGGCCCTTGATCACGATGCTGTCGGTGTACTGGCGCAGCTTGAGGCTGTCTTCGCGGCTCAGGTCCTGGCCGGAATAGATCACCACCGGCGGCACTGCAACCAGGGTTGCCGCCTTCTCCAGGAACTCGATGCCGGAGATGCCGCCCAGGTTGAGATCCAGCACGATGCAGTCGTAGCTGTGGGTGGCGATGCGCTCCAGCGCTTCTTCGCCCGAGGCGACCTGGTCGATCTCCACATTGTCTGCCTGCAACAGGCGGGTCAGCGCCAAGCGCGAATCCGGATCGTCATCGACCAGCAACAGCTTGCGCACGATCTTGCCGGCCACATCCAGCAGATGGTCGAAGGCGGCAACCAGCGCCTTGCGATCCACCGGCTTGGTCAGGTAGCCGACCGCGCCCAGCGCAACACCGCGCGCGGCTTCATCAACGGCGGAAATGAAGTGCACCGGGATGGCAGCAGTGACCGGGTCGTGCTTGAGATGCTGCAGCACCGACCAACCGTCCATGCCCGGCAACATCACATCCAACAGGATGCCGGTGGGACGATAGCGCCGCGCCAGCTCCAGGCCACTCTCACCATCGGCGGCGGCAAGCGCGCGGTGGCCCTTGCGGCGGATCAGATCGACCAGGATGCGGGCGAAGGCCGGATCATCTTCCACCGTCAGGATCACCGTTTCACCCGCCGCAATGGCGTGGCGATCATCGGGGATCCAATCAATCAACTGCGCGGTAGCTGCGCGCGCCGGGCCCGGCGTGGGTGCTGGCCGCTGCTCGATGGTGGCCTGGCTGGCGGCCACGGCGCTTTTGATGCCGGCCGACAACAGCGGCAGCACCAGGCTGAAGCTGCTGCCCTTGCCTTGTTCGCTATCAACAACCAGCTGCCCGCCCAGCAACTGCGCCAGGCGCCGCGCGATCGCCAGCCCCAAACCGCTGCCACCGTAGTGACGGCTGGTGCTGGAATCGACCTGCTCGAAGGCCTCGAAGATCGAGTCCAGACGCTCTTCGGGAATGCCAATACCCGTATCACGCACGCTCAGCGCTACATGCTGGTCGTCGGCAGCGGCGCCGATGCGGGTCAGCATGGCGCTGTTGGCCATCGCCATATGCAGGGTCACCGAGCCTTCGCGGGTGAACTTGAAGGCGTTGCCGAGCAGGTTGTTGAGCACCTGCTGCAGCTTGGAACGATCGGTGACCAGTGCGTCGGGCATCGACGGGTCCACGTCGATGGCGAACTCCAGACGGTTCTCCATCGCCATGTGGCGGAAGTGGCGCGTCACCTCGCGGGTGATGGCGTCGATCTTCACTTCCTCGCGGTGCACATCCATCTTGCCGGCCTCGATCTTGGACAGATCGAGGATGTCGTTGATCAAGCGCAGCAGGTTGGAGCCGGAGTCGTGGATGACCGCAGCGGCTTCCACTTCCTCCACGTCCAGATGCCCGCTTTCGTTCTCGGCCAGCTCTTTCGACAGGATCAGCAGGCTGTTGAGCGGGGTGCGCAGCTCGTGCGACATATTCGCCAGGAAATCGGTCTTGTACTGGCTGGCGCGCGCCAGCTCCTGCGCCTTGAACTCGGTCTCGCGCTGCAATACCTGCAGCACGTCCTTCTGCTCATTGAGCACTTCGGTCTTCTGCCGTAGCTCTTCGTTGGAGGCCTGCAGTTCCTCGGCCTGCACGCGCAGTTCTTCTTCGGAAGCGGACAGGCGCTGGGCCTGCTCTTCCAGCTCGACGGTCTTGCCCTGCAACTCTTCGTTGGTGGCGCGCAGTTCTTCTTCCTGCGCCTGCAAGGCCAGCTGCGAGACCTGCAGCTCTTCAGCCTGCGCGCGGGTGTGGTCCAGCAGCAGTTGGGTCTCGTCGGCGCGGCAGATATTGTCCAGGCCCAGCGCCACGGTCGGCAGCACTGCGTCGATGAAGGCTTCCTGGGTGGCGTTGAAATGACCGAAGGTGCCGAACTCGAACACGCCCAGCAGGCGATCCTTCAACAGCAACGGCACCGCCACCAGATGACGCGGCTGCGCTTCCCCCAGCGCCGAGTGCACGCCGAAGAAGTCATCCGGCACCTGCTGCACGCTGATGCGCTTGCGCTCCAATGCCGCCTGCCCGATCAGGCCATCGCCAAGCCCATAGTGCAGGCCGAGATGCTTGCGCCGCTGGAAGCCGTAGCTGCCTTGCAGGCGCAACTGCTTCTCCATTTCGTTCCAGGCAAAGAACACGCCGATCGGCGCATCAATGCGCGGCGCGATCTGCGACACCAGCGCCTGCGCGTAGTCGTCCGGGGTCTGCGCGGTCTGCAGCTCAGCACCAACCTCGCCGACGCTGAGCTTGACCCAGTTGGCATCACGTGAGGCCACCGAGTTGCGCCGGAACACCTCCATCGCGCGGGCCATCTCGCCGATTTCATCCTTGCGGCCAAGGCCATCGATCTCTATTTCCAGATCGTCGCCGGCCAGCCGCGTCATCTCTTCGGTGAGGCGATTGATCGGGGTGACAATCACCCGCGAAATCAGCCACAAAACAACGATGACGATCATCAGCCCGACTACCAGCAGGATCAGCGACAGGTCGTGCGCCTGACCGATCCGGCGGCTCATCTGCGCCCGGTCACTCAACATCAGGCTGACTTCGGAGTTGTAGATGCCGTCCAATGTTTCGGCCAAGGCATTGCCCTGGCCGCCGTTGCTGACCGCATGCAGCAACTCAAGCTGGCTTCTGGGTGCTGCATCAGCGGCCGGACGCAGCACCGCCATGACCTCGCTGTCCCAGGTCCGGGCCTGCTGCTGGGTACGCCGCAGGCGCTCGGCCACGTCACCGCTACCGGCAGCAACGACAGCTGCCTCAATGGCCGCATCACGGCGCTCGCGCAGTTGGCTGAGCGCCTCGATCTGCCGCTCACCATCGCCCAGCAGATAGTTGCGGATGGCTATCTGCTGCAGCCGCACCGCCTGGATGGCGTCTTCGATCTGGTTGGTGACCTCAAGCTGCACCGCCTCGCGCTTGCGCGCGGCATCATCCTGCCCCGAAGTCCGATAGCTGACCACGCTGGTGGCCAGGAAGCACAGGAAGAACAAACCAAATGCCGCCAGCATCTTGTTCAACAGCGACACGTTGTTGATCCAGCTCTCTTTCTTTTGCGTCATGCAGGTGTCCCCCGGGGTGCCACCACGCCTGCCAGTCCGCGCGGCCTCTTTTCAGTGAAAAATAGCGCAGATTGCTGACGACCGCCTGCTACGGTTGAATCAGGGCTTGGCGGTCTTGCCCTGGTCGCGCGGCTGCAGCCAGCGCGAGGCATGTATGCCCAGTTCGTAAAGGAAACACATGGGTATCGCCAGCATCAGCTGGGAGACCACATCCGGCGGGGTCAGCACCGCCGCCAGCACAAAGATACCGACAATCGCGTAACCGCGGCCTTCACGCAGCTGCTGTGGGCTCACCCAGCCCAGCAGGACCAGGATCACCATTGCCACCGGCAGCTCGAAGCTGGCACCGAAGGCAAAGAAGATGGCCAACACGAAATCCAGGTAGGCGTTGGCATCCGGCGTGATGGCGATCACATCGGGACGGAAGGTGGTCAGGAAATGGAATACGGCCGGCAGCACCAGGAAGTAGGCAAAGGCGCAGCCGATGTAGAACAGCGCAACCGCCGAACCAAGCAGCGGCAGGGCCAGGCGCTTTTCACGGGCATACAGCGCCGGCGCCACAAAGGCCCAGGCCTGGTACAGCAGCCACGGCACCGCCACGAACAGGGCGGCAAAAAAGGTCAGCTTCAGTGGCGCGAAGAAGGCACCGGCCGGATTGGTGGCAATCATCGATTGCCCAGCCGGCAGCTGCGAGATCAGCGGCGTAGCCAGATGGGTGTACAGGGTGCGCGAGAACGGCATCAACGCCAGCAGCACCACACCCAAGCCCAGCAGCGCGCGCACCACCCGTGAGCGCAACTCGATCAGGTGTTCGATCAGGCTGCTTTCGTTCAGATCCGCCGCACTCATGGCGTCCGCTCCTGGTTTGCCCGCCCCTGACTTGGCGGGGCCTGCTCGACGCCTGCCGGCGCATCACCCAAGGGGATGCTGCGATTGAACTCGGGGTCGATGGCAGCGTGACTGACCGGCGCAGCGGCCGCATCCAGCGGGGCTTGCTCAGCAGCTGCGGGCGATTCCCCATCAGCCGCCGCGATCGGACGTGGCTCAATGGTGCGCGGTTCGATTACCCGCTCGGCAGCCGATTCCGGCAGCTCCACTTCGCGCTTGAAGGCATCGGCCTCGGCGCGCACCTGCCCGGCCTGGTCGCGCAGCCCGGCCTCGGCCTGCTGCATCGACTGGCGCACATCCTGCAGATTGCGTTTGAGCTCCTCGGCGTGCAGCTCGCGCTCCAGCTCCTGCTTGACCGAGTCCCACTGGTTGCGGGCACGGCGTACCCACAGCCCGGCAAAACGCGCTGCCTTGGGCAGACGTTCCGGGCCGAGAACCACCAAGGCCACCACTGCGATCAGCAGCAGTTCGCTGAAGCCGATATCAAACACGTCGCGCGCTCGGGATCAGCGCGCGTCGCGGTCGTGCTCGGCCTGCTTTTCGCCGCTCTTGTCGGCATCGCGCGATTCATCGCTCAGCTGTGCAGCCGGCTTGTCTTCGTCACGCATGCCCTTCTTGAACTCTTTGACCGCACTGCCCAGATCCTTGGCGCCGCTCGTCAACCGCTTGGTGCCAAACACCAGCAGCACGATGACCAGCACGACCAACCAGTGCCAGATGCTGAAACTGCCCATGATCTGCTCGCGTTATCTGTGTGGAGGTTGTCGAGCATAGCGCACAAGGTCTTAACTGATCGCTATGCCAAAGGTCAGTTGCCGCCGTCCAGGCTTTCGGTGCGGATCTCGCCTTCGGAGACCGGCTGGAAGCCCTGCTGCGGTGCCGGTTCAGCGCTGGCGTGCTGCAACGGCGCGGTGGTCGCGGTATCGGCACCAGCCGTATTGGCTGCCGGCGCCTGCACGCTGACCGCATTGCTGCGCGGCGCGCTTGCCGCCACCGGTGCGGCACTGCCCTGGGTGCCACGCTTTTCGCGCGCCGCATAGGTGGATTCTTCCAGACGGTCACGGAAGGACACGACGTCGGACGACGGCGCGGTATTCAGGCGGCCTTCCAGGATCATGCGCGGGGTGGTGTTCTGGCCGTAGGCATCGAGGTTGGCGGCATCGTCGATCTGCAACACCGCACCATCCAACGCCACGCCTGCAAACAGGCCGCGCGCGCGCGACCACGACCAGATCTCAGCCTTGAGCTGGCCGTCGGTAGCCGCCGAGGCATTGCGGCCAACCGGGCCGGCGGCGACACCAGCGTCGGCGCCGAGAGTGAACTTGCCGTTGACGATGTTGTCCAGACTGCGGTCGTTACGGAACACCAGGATCACGTCCGACGACTGCACACCGGCCTGGAAACCGATGCTGCCGCCAGTAAGCTTGATGAATACCGGATTGGACCAGCTGCCATCGGCCATTTTCACCGACATCAGGCCGTGGCCGCGGCGTCCACCCAGCACCAGACCGGCCTTGATGGTGTCCGGCAGGACGATGATGGCGCGGCCTTCATCCAGCAGTTTGTCGGGGATGGACTGCTCGGGGATGTTCTGGATTTCACTGAGCACCCGCACCGCATTGCGGGCACGCTGATCTTCCTGCGGACCGGCGACAGCAGTGGCGGACAACAGGCTCGCGGACAACAGCAGCACAAGGCACGGCAGGCGGCGCATGGGTAACTCCGTAGGTCGATGCATAGAAAGATAGCGCAAGTGCCTGAAATTAGTAGCGTGGCTCTGAATAGCTGGTGAGCGGGCGTGAGGCATGAACACCTGTGCCCCCTCCCTTTCGCATCGCGAAGGGGAGGGTTGGGGAGGGGTGATGTCCGCTGCAAACCCACACTCCTCCCTTCTCCCCCCATACCTGCGAAAATGGCCGGATGTCCAACGCCCCCACTACCGCGTTGCTCGCGGTCAATCTAGGCACGCCCGAGACACCCACCGCGCCTGCGGTGCGGCGCTATCTGGCGGAATTCCTCAGCGACCCGCGCGTGGTCTCGATCCCGGCTTTGCTGTGGAAACCCCTGCTGTACGGGCTGATCCTGCCGCTGCGCAGTGGCCGCTCGGCACAGAAATACGCCCAGGTCTGGTTGCCCGAAGGCTCGCCGCTGGCGGTCTACACCCATCGCTTGGCCAAGGCCATGCAACAGCAGTTGCCGCAGTGGCGGGTGCGCGAAGCCATGCGCTACGGCGAACCGGCCATGCTGTCGGCGCTGGATGCATTGGCTGCCGAGGGTATCCAGCGCATCGTGGTGCTGCCGCTGTACCCGCAGTACTCCAACACCACCACCGCCTCCATCGAGGACCGCGTGCAGCAGTGGCAGGCGCGCAACCCGAAGGTGACGGTGCAGACCATCCGCGACTACGCCGACGACCCGGCCTGGGTTGCCGCGGTCGCCGCCTCCATTGCCGATTACTGGGCCGAACATGGCCGCGGCAGCAAGCTGGTGTTCTCCTTCCACGGCATCCCGCAGCGCCTGGCCGATGCCGGCGACCCCTACCCGCAGCGTTGCGAGGCCAGTGCCAAGGCCATTGCCGCTGCGCTGGGCCTGACCAGCGATGCGTGGGAACTGGCCTACCAATCGCGGTTCGGCCGCGAACGCTGGCTGCAGCCCTATGCCGAACCGCGGCTGTGGGAACTGGCCGAAAGCGGCATCAAGACCCTGGACGTGGTCTGCCCGGGTTTTGCCACCGACTGCCTGGAAACCCTGGAAGAGGTGCAGATGGGCTTCACCGAAACCCTGGCCGAACGTGGCGCACGCATGCGCTACATCCCCTGCCTCAACGATAGCAGCGCCCACGCAGCTGCGTTGGCCGCGCTTGCGGCGGCGCAACCGGCATGAACGCAACGCCGTTTGAGCTGCAACTCGATGGCATTCGCGTCGCCGGCCTGCGCGCCGGCAACCCGGATGGCCTGAAGGTCCTCGCCCTGCATGGCTGGCTCGATAACGCAGCCAGCTTCCTGCCGCTGGCCGCACAGCTGCCAACGCTGGACCTGGTGATGGTCGACCTGCCCGGCCATGGCTATAGCGACCACCTGCCACTGACCACGCCGTACACCACGCCGCACGCCATCGTGCAGACCCTGGCCATTGCCGATGCGCTGGGCTGGGACCGCTTTGTACTGCTCGGCCACTCGATGGGTGCGGCAATCGCCAGCCTGGTCGCTGCGGTGGCCGGTGAGCGCGTGCAGGCACTGGTATCGATCGAAGCACTGGGCGGACTGACCGCACCGGCCGGCGAAACCGTGCAGCGCCTGCGTACCTACGTGGAGGCGATGCTGAAGCTGGACGCCAAGCAGCTGCGGGTATTCCCCGACCTGAGCGCGCCGGTACGCGCGCGGATGATGGTCAACCAGCTCAGCGAGGCCTCGGCGCGCCTGCTGATAGAACGCGGGGTCAAACCGGTCGACGGTGGTTGGAGCTGGCGTAGCGACCCGCGGCTGATGCTGCCCACTGCGGTACGGATGACCGAAGAACAGGTCTGCGACGTGGTCAGCGCCATCCTCTGCCCGGTGCAGGTGATCTACGCCACCCCGGCCCAGTCTTACTTCCCGGAACCGGAACGCAGCCAGCGCGCGGCGCTGCTGCCGGATGGCCGCCTGCATACCCTGCCCGGCCATCACCATGTGCATATGGATGATCCCGAAGCAGTCGCGCTGATAATTCGCGACTTCATCGCGGTCTTGCCCGACGCCAGCTGAATATGGAAGCCGATGCCAACAGCATCGGCTTCAGTAGTAAGCGCGGCAGCCGATAACCCCGGCATTGCCGTAATCGAGAAGATGCCCCGCAGTCCCGCAACGGGTGCTGCGCGCCCCACCAGCGCATGTCCCCCCGCCCCGCCCTCCGGCCCGGTGTCATCACCGGCCTGATCCTGCTCGCCTGTTGGCTGGGCTGGACCACCGCCAGCGTCGTCGCGCTCGGCCACCGCCCCGCCGGTGACGAAGCTGCGCTGACTACGCTGGTGGATGGACTGCGCGCGCAGGGCCAACTGCCTGCCATTGGCGCGCCGCTGGCAATCCGACTGAACCCACCCGATTGCGCCTGCGAACAAAGCGAGCAGGCCTGGCAACAACTCAGCACCGCACTGCAGTCACAAGGTGCGCACGCCATCGCACTGAACACCGCAGCCGCCTACGAGCTGCTGGTGCTGGCCGCCGATGGCCGCCCGCTCTATGCCGGCCCCTTGCAACCTTCCGCGCTGGCCTGTGGCCGCAGCGATGCAGCACTGACCAGCTGGCTGCCGGTACTGCTGGCCGAGCACAGCCCGCCCCTGATCCTTCCTCCCCGCTGTTCCTGTTGAACAGGAGTTCCCGATGTCCACTCGTCCCCACGCCACAACGCCACCTCCCGACGCCTATTACACGCAGCTGGCCTGCGCGGCGGACCGTTTATTCCTGTATTTCGGCCTGATCCTCGGGCTGGCGTCGTTGGCACTGGCGCTGTGGTCGGGGCAATGGCTGCCTTTCTACGCCGTCAGCCTACCCTCGTTGGCACTGATGGCGGTGCAGATAAAACTGGCGCCGGGCAGCCTGCTCAGTCGGGTGACCGTGGCCTTGGTGCTGATGGCACTGGTCGCCGCCACCATCCAGCAGGCCAATGGCCTGGTGGAAATGCATTTCGGCGTCTTCGTGGTGATCGCGCTGCTGTTGTATTACCGCGACTGGATTCCGGTGGTGGTTGCTGCGGCGGCAATCAGCGTGCATCACCTGGCCTTCTACTGGCTGCAGTCCCGCGGCCTGCCGGTGCGCGCCTTCGCAGCAGGCAGCGGCTTCAACATCGTGCTGCTACATGCGCTGTACGTGGTGGTTGAAACCGCCTTCATCAGCGCAATGGCAGTGCAGTTGCGGCGCCAGGTACTGACCTTGGGCGCAGCACCCACGCGTCTGCGGGCGATGGTGGATGCGATCGCCAGCGGCGAAAACAGCGACGCCATTGGTATTGATGGCAGCTTCGCAACAGGCACCCTCGCCGATGGCGTGCTGCGGATGCGCACCCAGCTTGAGCAGAAGCAGCAGCAGGAAGCCGCGCTGCACCACGAGAACATCCAGATCCGCGCTTCGCTGGACGCCTCGCGCACTGGCATGATGATTGCCGACAACGAGCACATCATCCGCTACGTCAACCGCTCGGTGGTGGCCCTGCTGCGCAACCAGCAGGACACCTTGCGCAAGGCCTTCCCCGACTTCAACGTCGATACCCTGGTTGGCAGCAGCATCCACCGCTTCCACGCCAACCCGGCGCGCATCCGCGGCATGCTCGATCAGCTCAAGAAGGTACACAACGGCCAGATCACCATTGGCCCGGTGCATTTCAGTCAGGTGGTGACGCCGGTATTCAACGCCGACGGCAGCCGCAGCGGCTTCGCGGTGGAGTGGCACGACCGTACCCAGGAACTGGCGCTGGAAAACAGCGTGGCCGACATCGTCGCCGCCGCCTCGGCCGGTGCTCTCGACCAGCGCCTGCAGGCGGTGAGCGAGGCCGGCTTCATCCAGACGCTTACCACCGGCATCAACCAGTTGCTGGAGGTGGTTGCCACCACCACCGGCGAACTGCGCACGATGTTGTCGGCGCTGGCTGCTGGCGACCTGGATCATCGCGTGCAGGGTGACTATGCCGGCGACTTCGAAGCCATGAAGATCGACGCCAACCTCACCGCCGAACGCCTGACCGGCATCGTTGGCCAGATCAAGCAGTGCTCGCTGGCGATCAACACCGCCGCACACGAACTGGCGGCAGGCAATGACGATCTATCGCGCCGTACCGAGCAGCAGGCCGCCAACCTGGAGGAAACTGCCGCTTCAATGGAAGAACTGACCGCCACGGTGCGCGAGAACGCGGCCTCGGCCCGTCAGGCCAACCAGCTGGCAATGGGTGCTGCCGATGTCGCTGCACGCGGTGGCGATGTGGTTGGACAGGTGGTGTCGACGATGCATGCGATCGAGCTGTCGTCCAAGCGCATCGCCGAGATCATCGGGGTCATCGATGGCATCGCCTTCCAGACCAATATCCTGGCGCTGAACGCCGCGGTGGAAGCCGCGCGTGCCGGCGAGCAGGGCCGCGGTTTCGCCGTGGTGGCATCGGAAGTGCGCAGCCTGGCGCAGCGCTCGGCCACCGCCGCACGCGAGATCAAGGAACTGATCGGCGACTCGATGGGCAAGGTGGATGATGGCGCCGCGCTGGTCGCACAGGCCGGCAGCACCATGAGTGAGATCGTCGGTTCGGTGCAGCAGGTCAGCGACATCGTTGCGCGGATTGCGGCGGCTTCGCAGGAACAATCGGCCGGCATCGAGCAGGTCAACCACACCGTCGTGCAGATGGATGAAACCACCCAGCAGAATGCAGCCTTGGTGGAGGAAGCCAGCGCGGCGGCGCGCTCGATGGAAGAGCAGGCCAGTGCCTTGGCGGAGGCGGTTTCGGTGTTCCGTTATTCGACCGGTGATGCGGCTGAGGTGATGCGCCGGGCGGGGTGAGGTTGCTGTGTTGCTGTAGCGGCAGAAGAGCAAAATCAGACGCAGAAAAACGCTGGAGCAAAAGCCCCCCTCCCTAGCCCTCCCCTTGCCTGCGGCAAAGGGAGGGGATGGATCATGCACTTGGCAGCTATCTAGACACCTGCAGCGCCGGCTCTTCCCCTCCCTTTGCCAAAGGCGAGGGGAGGGTTGGGGAGGGGTGCTTTTGGCTTTTGGCTTTTGGCTTTTGGCTTTTGGCTTTTGGCTTTTGGCTTTTGGCTTTTGGCTTTTGCTTTAGCCCTTCTCCCGCTTGCGGGAGAAGGGTTGGGATGAGGGGACGCTTTTGATCTTCCCGGTAAGGCCCTGCCGAGCATGGCTCGGCACTACAGTGGCCCTCAGCCCTGCGCCCGCAGCAACTGATGCAAGGTGCTCTTCAACCTGCGGCCTTCCTCACGCAGGTAATCACGCTCATCCCGCCACTCAGGAAAACGCGCTTCAACCTCCGCCCAGAACGCCGGCGAGTGGTTGGCCTGCAGCAGATGACACAGCTCGTGCACCAGCACGTACTCAAATGCCGACGGCCGCGCCAATACCAAGGCCAGATCCAGGGCCATCGAACCATCCGGTGCCAGTGATCCCCATTGCGAGGACATCACCTTCGGCCGCAACCGCGACGGCGCACGCGCCAACCCCGGCAGATAACGCGGCAGCCACTGGCCGACATCAGCACGCACCTGCACTTCATAGAATTCACGCAGCGCGCGCCGCAACGCCGGCTCTCCAGCGCGTGCCGGCAGCTGGATCGTCACCACACCCGCATCAACCTCGATGCGGGTGAACCGACCTTCCTGCCATTGCACCGGCAACAATTCGCCGCGCAACGGCAGCACGCCGGGCTCGCGCAGACGCAGTGCTGGCGCGAGCAAGCCATCGCCACCCAGCCGCGCCAACTGTTGCTGCAACCACTGCCGGTTGGCTTGCAGGAAACGTTCGCCGGAGACCAGGCTTGCCCGCAGTGGCATGGTCAACCGCGCACCGCGTTCATCGACGCTGAGTTTGAGCCGGCGTGCACGCGGATCACGCACGCGCAGCACTTCAATCTCCGCATCGTCCAGGCGCAGGCGCACCGTGTCGCGCTGGATCACCGGCGCGGCGGGGGTCATCAGACGGCGAAGCAGACTAACCATGGTCCCAGCATAGTCCCTACCCGGTTACGAAACCGGGTAGGTCAGCAACGGGTTCAGCTATCAGCCTTGCTCAGCTTGAATGCCTGCTCCAACAGCAGGAACAGTCGGCGGATTTCGCCGCTCTGCAGGGCAAAGCGCGCATCCAGTTCGGCGCGGCGGCCTTCCTCGTCGATGTGCTCGAGCTGGTCCAGCGCGCCATCGAGGAACTTCAACTTGCGTACGATCAAGTCGTCGCCGAGCACGAAGGACAGGTTGTCCTCGAAGATCAGCGCCAGCTTGGTCACCTGCTTGCCAGCATCCAGGTGCTTGTCGATCTCGTCGCAGCGCAGTTCCTGGTGCTGGCACTTGACCACCGCGCCGCCTTCGGCCGGGTCCTTCATCTCGCATTCTTCGCCCAGGCTCAGGCCTTCGGGCAACGGCTCGCCGGCGATCCACGCGGTCAGGATGGCGCGCGGTGCGACTTCGGCGTTCAGCGGCATCGCCGGGAAGCTGCCAAGCATGCCGCGGATGTCGCTCATCACGTTCTCGCCGGTCTTGCGGCTGGAACTGTCGACGGCGACATAACCGTGCTGCAGGTCGAGGAAGGCATCGGTGCGCGAGCTCTTGACGAAGGCGCGCGGCAGCAGTTCGTGCAGCAGGTCGTCCTTCAGGCGCTTGCGCTCGCGGCCGCCGGGCTTGCGGCCTTCCTTCTCTTCGATCTCTTCCAGCTTGCGCTGCAACAGATCGTTCACCACCACGCTGGGCAGGATCTTGTCTTCGCCACCGACGGTCAGCCACAGCGCATCACCGATGCGGTGCGAGAACTGGGTCTTTTCTTCACGGCCAAACGGCGAGATGAAGCCGCGCGAGGTCATTTCCAGCGCGCCGACCGGCTTGAGCACCACCTGCGGCAGCAGCGTGTCGACTTCGGAAAAATCAATGGAGGTAGGGAAACGGAACAGCGTGAGGTTCTTGAAAAACATGGATGTCCTATTTCGTATTCATGGTTCAGGGGCTTGCTTCTCTTCGCAGGAGAAGCTGCTCCGAAGAGCGTGCCGCCGGTGGAGCCGGGGGATGGATGAGGTGATGCGCAGTGCTTGGTTTGAAACCACCGTAGCACTGCCTACCTCATCCCAACCCTTCTCCCGGAGGGAGAAGGGCCTCTTGATCTTGTTGTTTGTCGCCGCCTGCAAGCCAAGCCTGTGGATCGGACGCCGGCGCCTGTTCATTGCGACCCAGCGCCATGAAATCGAACAGTTTGGGATCGGCCAGCTGCGAAGGGCGGATGTCGCCCAGCGCGCGGGATATCTGCTCGATGCGGCCGGGCGTGTCTTTTTCCCACTGCTTCATCATCAGGCCAACCTGCTTGCGCTGCAGGTTTTCCTGGCTGCCGCACAGGTTGCACGGAATGATCGGGAACTGGCGGGTATTGGCGTATTCGATGATGTCCGCTTCACGCACATAGGCCAGCGGGCGGATCACCACATGCTTGCCGTCGTCGCTGCGCAGCTTGGGCGGCATCCCGGAAATCTTGGAATGGTGGAACAGGTTCATGAAGAACGTGGCCACCATGTCATCGCGGTGGTGGCCCAGCGCGATCTTGGTGAAGCCATTGGCTTCGGCATAGGTGTACAGCGAGCCACGGCGCATGCGCGAGCACAGCGAACACATGGTCTTGCCTTCCGGGATCACCCGGCTCACCACCGAATAAGTGTCCTGTTCGATGATGTGGTACGGCACGCCTACCGAGGCCAGGTATTCGGGCAGCACATGCTCGGGGAAACCCGGCTGCTTCTGGTCCAGGTTCACCGCCACCAGCTCGAACGGCACCGGCGCCTTCTTCTGCAGCTGCAGCAGGATGTCCAGCAAGGTATAGCTGTCCTTGCCGCCGGACAGGCAGACCATCACCTTGTCACCGGCCTCGATCATGCCGAAGTCGGCAATGGCCTGGCCTACCTGGTGACGCAGGCGTTTGCCGAGTTTCTGGTGTTCACGTTCGGCCACGTGCGGATCACGGGCCCGCGGGGCGGGATCGGGCAGGGAAATGACAGCGCTCATCCGCCCATTCTACCGGGTCGGCAGCGTCCCTCACGTGGCCAGCGGCAACGTGTATGCTCAATCCCCGTGGAGACCATGACCCCCGAGCAGATCAGCCAACGCATCGCCGTCCTGCGCGCCGAACACCGCAGCCTGGACGAAGACATCGCGCGCCTTGCCGCCAACCCGGACGACGATCTGGAGGCCAAGCGGCTGAAGAAGCGCAAGCTGCAGCTGCGCGACTGCATCACCAAGCTGGAAAGCATGCTGATCCCGAACGAGCCAGCCTGAATGCGGTTCAACGCAAAACCCGCCAACAAACGGTAGTGCCGAGCCATGCTCGGCAGGGGCCTTCCAAGGCAATCCAGCAACACCGCAACACTTGTAGGAGCGGCGTCAGCCGCGAAGCCGGCAGCGTTGAAACCGCCGGCAAACCTGCAATCCGACTGACCAGTGGCTTCGCGGCTGACGCCGCCCCCACAAGACCAATCGGTAGTGCCGAGCCATGCTCGGCAGATGCCTCACCGGTAGAGCCCCAGCGGAGCATGGCTCCGCTCTACAGGGGCTTCCATCAAGCTGCTGGCGGCACTTCCGGCTTCACCGCTTCCGGGCTCACGCGCTCGATGGTGTGGCGCAGTTCGCGGCCGAGGATGAACTTGGCGTCCTTGGCCCAGGCATCCAGTCGTTCGTCGAACAGCAACTTGCTGTTCTGGTCCGGCCAGACCAGGCGCAGTTCGCGCATCTTCTGGATGAAGCCACGGAACAGGGTCTTGTCGAAGAACTCCGGTGCGGCCGGTGCGTACAGCAGGCTCAGGCGCTGTGCGGCCTGCTGGCACAGGCTTTCCAGTTCGCCGGCACCCAGCGTGCCCGGGCCGTTCTTCACCAGCACCGAGATGGCGATGTAATAGCGCTCGAATGCCTGTTGCAGCGAGTGACCAATCGCACGCAGACGGAACACTTCATCAGTCTGGCCGGTGCTGCGCGCGAGCATGCCGCCGTCATCCTCGCCCACGTGCTGGAGCAGGCCTTCGCGTACGAATACGTCGATGGTCTGGTCGATGCGCGCGGCGAATTCGTCCTCGGTCCATGGCAGGAACAACTCCGCCTGCAGGAACGGGTACAGGCCGCGACCCAGCCTCAGCAGACCGCCACGGCTCATGCGGCGGTTGTTCTGGAAGCAGCAGGCCACCCACGACGATGCGGTGAACAGATGCAGCACGTTGTTGCGGAAGTAGCTCAGCAGCACCGCGGTGTCGCCGCTGACGCTGAGCACATCGCCGAGCGGGTGCTTGATGCGGGTGAGGACGTTGATTTCCTCGGCGTGGGCAATGATGCGCTCGGGCGAATGCGGCGTGACCGTGACCCGGTCGGAGTACGGCATTTCCACCAGCAGCTTCTTGCACAACTCGATCTGCGCGATCAGGTCGGCCTCGCCCATCGCGTGCTTGGGCGTGGACAGCAATGCCAGCGCCAGCAGGTTGATCGGGTTGACGTCGGCGGCGGCGTTGATGCGTTCCTGGATCTGTTCGGCAAGCACGTCGACGGTGCCAGCCAGCCAGCCCGGCTTCTCGTCTTCGGGCACCGGTTGGCCATCCCATTCGGGCGCCATCTTGGCCAGCACGTCGTTCAGCGCGATCGGTTCACCGAAGTTCACCACCACCTGGCCGTAGTTCTGCTTGAGCACCTTGGGGATGCCCCACAACAGCGCCCAGATCGATTCCTTTTCCTTTGGCCGGCCGGTCAGCTCGTCGAGGTAGCTGTTGCCCTCCATCAGCTTTTCATAGCCGACGTAGATAGGCTGGAACAGCACCGGCTTGCGTGGCTGGCGCAGGAAGGCGCGCAGCGTCATCGAGATCATGCCGCCCTTGGGCTGCAGCAGGCGGCCGGTACGCGAGCGCCCGCCTTCGACGAAGTACTCGATTGAATAACCGCCAGCCACCAGCTGCGCGACGTACTCGCTGAGCACCGCCGAGTACAGCGCGTTGCCCTTGATCGAGCGGCGGATGAAGAACGCGCCGCCCTTGCGCAGCAGGGTGCCGACCACCGGCAGGTTGAGGTTGATGCCGGCCACGATGTGCGGCGGCACGATGCCGCGGTCATACAGCAGGTAGCTCAGCAGCAGGTAGTCCATGTGGCTGCGGTGGCTGGGCACGTAGATGATTTCGTGGCCAGGCGCGGCTTCCTTGAACTTGTCCAGATGGTGTACCAGCACGCCGGCGTAGATCCGGTTCCAGACGTGGCTGAGCATGAAGCTGGCCGAGCGCACCACCGGGGTGGAGTAGTCGGCAGCGATTTCCCAGGCATAGCCCTGCGCCTTCTTCCAGGCGTCGGTTGTCTTGGAGTTGTCGCGCTTGGCCTGCACGGCGATCGCTTCGCGCACCGAATCGGCTTCCAGCACCTTGTCCACCAGCAGACGGCGGGTGGAGAGATCCGGGCCGATGATGGATTCGCGGATGCGGCGGAAATGGGTGCGCAGCACGCGCTGCAGCTTGCGAACAGTGCGCTCCGGCTCCAGGCCTTCGTCGACGGTGCCGCGCAGCGATACCGGCGGGGCGAAGCGGACGATGGTGTCGCGGCCGTTCAGCAGGATCGCCAGCAGGCGGCGGAAGCGGCCGACCAGCGCCCAGTTTTCCGAGAACAGCACCGCGAACCAGCCGCTCTGTTTGTCCGGGGCGCGGCCAACGAAGATCGACACCGGCACCAGGTGCACGTCCAGGCCGGGGTTGATACGGTGCGCCTGCAGCAGCTTGGCCAGCGAATCAGAATGGGTCTTGGCGCCGCGCTGCTCGGGGATCAGTGCGCTGTTGCTGGAACGCCGCGACAGCGCCACATAGGCGCGCTTGCGTCCGGTCGGGTCGCCGGCCAGCGGCACCAGCGGTGAGGGCAGGCCGGCATCGCGGCAGGCCTTGTCCAGGATCAGCGCATTGGACAGACCGTAGTCCTCCAGCACGTACACCACCGGGCGGCCATCGTTGTGCTGGCCGGCCTGCTCGGGCTCGATCTTCAGACCGAGCCAGGGCTCGATCAGCTTGCCCAGCAGACGCGCCCACCACGGGCGACGCGCGACACGGGCCGCGGGTGACGGTCGCACAGAGGCGCCCGGCACGATGGCAGCAGGAGTGGCGGGCGTCGCGTTGGCGTCGTCCGGCGGCAGCAGTTCGCCCTGGTCGGGCTGGGATTTCTGTTTCGACATCGGCGCCATTATGGCTTAGCCGCCGCTGCGGCGTTGTCTGCTGTTTCCGGGTCTGGGACTTCGGTCGCTTGCAGGGCTTCGGCCTTGGCCTGTTCGGCAGCGCGCGCGGCCACCAGCACGGCGTCCACATCGCTGAGCGTGCGTGCCAGATACCAGCGTTTGTCATGCCGCACCAAGGCCACTTCAAGGTCCAGCTGCTTGCCTGCCAGCGGGTACTGAACGCGTACGGTGGCGCGGTCGCCATCCTGCGAGACCAGGCCGGTACGCATCTGATCCACGCTTTCATCCAGCTTCAGGCCATACGCGGCCAGCACCTGCTTGCTGGCCGCGGCGAACGGGCCGAGTTTCTGCAAGGTGCCGGTCATGCCGGCCTGCTGGAAGGCCTGCTCGCCGGCCAGGCCGGTGGCGCGGGCGGCGGCAGTGAGAGTGGCAATCGAGGTCTGCGCCAGCTTGGGGTCCGGCAACGGTGCAGCCTGGGCCCAGTCGCTGAGCGCGGTGACCAGTTGCACGTAATGCGCACGCTCGGCCGCGTTGTAGTCACCTTGGTGGCTGATGTACTGCACGCCAAACAGACCCAGCGAATGCGCGGCCTGCCGCACGGCGGCGGTCTGGCCCTCCAGCTGCGCCTTGAAGGCACGCTGCAGTTTGCGCTCGGCATCCTGCTCCGACAGCGTGGCCAGCAACGCAGGCAGTTTTTCGTCCAAGGGCAGTTCGGTCAGCGGCCAACGGCTATGGCCCTGCGCCCAGGCCGCCTCCAGTTCGGCGTACTGGGCCGGCGGCACCGCAGCGCGGGCATAGCCGACCAGATCGTTGTTGCGCAGGTGCTGGCTCAGCTGGCGCACCGCAGCCGCTGGCTCGGTGGCGGCACCGGGCAGGGGCTCGGCGTTGCGCTTGCAGGCCGCCAACAGCGCTACGAGGCAGACCGAAGTCAGGATGATGGTGTGGCAACTGCGTAGTGAACGGCGTTGCATGGCGGCGGCTATCCTCCCGTAGGCCAAGCATCTTGATGCCTGCCCGGTGACAGCGGCAAGCACGGCCGTCACGGTGGAGCGGAGAGTCGGGATTGGGGTTCGGTGATGGCTGACAGCAGGAGCCCCCTCCCCAGCCCTCCCCTTGCCTGCGGCAAAGAGAGGGGGCGCATGGCTGGTTCGATGGGTTCATGCACAGGGCCGGGTCTGCTCTCCGGCTGCCACGCATCAAAGCAGCGAGCGTTGTTACTCCCAACGAATCCCCAAATCCCGGCATAAAAAAAGAGGCCGCCCCGTTGCCGGTGACAGACCTCCTCAAACCGGTACGGGACCGGTAGACATGTTTGACGCATCGCCGGCAGAGCCGGACGAAACGTAGCCTACCCGCCCGATTCAGTTAAAGCAACACTTTATAAACATCTATGCAAGTGATTGATTTATTTGATTGATTCTGCAATCTCATGCTGAATAGCCAGTGCCGTAGCACGCGGATCAGCAGCCAGACGGATCGGCCGACCGACGACAATCGCGTCAGCGCCATCGGCAAAGGCCTGGGCCACGCCCACGGTGCGCTGCTGGTCATCGCCCACCGGGCCGCCGGGGCGGATACCGGGGCAGACGATGGAGAAACCCTGACCGGTAGCAGCGCGGATTGGCGCAGCTTCCTGGCCGGAGGCGATCACGCCGTCGATGCCGGCACGCTGCGCGGCCAGCGCGCGCTCCACCACCACGTCCACCGGCTCACGGTCGATGCCCATCTGCGCCAGATCCGGGCGGCCCATCGAGGTCAGCACGGTGACCGCCAGCAGGCGCATCTCCGAGCTGTTGGCGCCCGCGGCGGCTTCCATCATGCCGGGATGCCAGCCGTGGATGGTGCAGTAGCTCACCGGCCACTGCGACAGGCGCTTGATCACGCCGGCAATGGTGGCCGGGATGTCGAAGAACTTCAGGTCGACGAACACGCGCTTGTCGCGCTTGGCCAGTTCGTCGAGCACGTCGAAGTACTCGCCCGAGGCCAGCAGTTCCATGCCGATCTTGTAGAACGACACGGCGTCGCCGAGCTTGTCCACCCACTCGATGGCTTCGGCCTTGCCGGGCACGTCGAGGGCGAAGATCAGGCGCTCGTCGTTACGCAGCGGCAGCGGTGCGCGGCTCATCGGGCCACCTCCAGCGCTTCACGCTTTGCCCCGTTGCGCAGGTCTGCCGGCAGCGACCAGGCATTGTTGATGGCCGCACCTTCCCAGCCACCGTAGGTGGGGTTGGACAGGATCCACCAGCGCGAGCCGATCCAGCCCTGGTACTTGTCCAGCAGCAGGTCGCGCGCGGCCAGGCTGTTGTCCTCGACCTGCAGGAAATCGGTGAACTGGTCGCCCACCTGCATCAACACGCGGTAGCTCTGCGCCACCAGCTGGCGGCGGCAGCCCTTTTCGCTGCCGTGTTCGGTGCAGCCCGGCACCGGCGTGCCCAGGCCCAGATAGACGCTGTCATCGGCGACCGGGAAGCCAACCGCACGCAGGTTGGCGATGGTCGCGTCCTTCATCGCCGCAGTGCGGTTGCTGATGTAGATCATGGTCACGCCCTTGGCTGCGGCGGCCTGCGCGAACTGCACTGCGCCGGGCACCGGCTGCGCCTTGCGCTCATCCACCCAGGCTTCCCAGCTTGCGTCGTTGTAGCTGCTGCCATCGCGCACCAGACGCGCCTGGTAGGGCGAGTTGTCGAGCACGGTCTCGTCCACGTCCACCACCACCGCCGGCTTCAGCTTGGCCGACTGGTGCTTGCCGCCTTCTTCCGGCAGCAGCGCGGTCCAGCTGCCATCGGCCAGGGCCGCGTCAAGCTGTGCGCCGGCCAGCTTCCAGGTCTGCAGCGCGCTGGCCCGGTACTCCTGCGAACGCTGCACCCACAGCACGGCATTGAGGTTGTCGTTGGGGGCATTGGCCGGAGCTGCGATGGCGTCGGCCGAGGCCGGCGAAACGCGGCTCAGCGGCGCGGTCGAGCTGCAGGCGGCCAGCGACAGCACGGCGCCGGCCAGCAGGGTAAGGGCGGGGAATCGGGACATGGCAACTACCGGGAATCTTTGAAAACCGCGCAAGTTTACCGGCTCCCTGCTTTGCCCGCCTTGCCGGGTCAAAACCGCGGTTAAAACCGGGGTGGGGGGGGGGGGGGGGGGGGGGGGGGCCGCCCCCCACCGCCCCCGCGACGCGGGCCCGCAGGCGCACGCGAGATGTGGGCGGCCGCCCCCC